>JBEIJG010000006.1:0-24786 GCA_040380385.1 Phycisphaeraceae bacterium
AAGCGCAAATCGCGCTCAGATTGCCGGCCGGAACTCAAGTATCACTGGCGTGACGATCACTGGTGTGACGATCACTGGTGTGACGAGAGCTTCGATGGGATTTCAGACAGGTCGCAAGTCGCAGCGGCCGCAAAACGCGGTGCCGCCCCCTGTCGCTCCCTTTGGACCCACGAAACATAGCTCAGGAAAGAGGTCAACACAACCCACCGCGGCAAATTCCACGCGATTCCCTACATCTCGCTCCTGAAAGTGGTTTGGCGCGCCTGCAACGAGGCCTCAGCCTGCTCGGCGGAAGTCTGATAGCGCGCGACAAGGTCCGCGCAACGAGGGCCGCGAGACAAGGGCCGCGAGACAAGGGCCGCGCGACGAGGGCCGCGAGACAAGGGCCGCGAGACAAGGGCCGCGAGACAAGGGCCGCGAGACAAGGTCCGCGCAACGAGGTCCGCGCAACGAGGTCCGCGCAACGAGGGCCGCGCGACGAGGGCCACTCATCCGCGCTCATCGAGGCGCAACGAGAAGAGTCGGCCCGTCCCGACGACCTCACACGATCGTGAGCAGCGTCTGCAGGGTTTCGTCGATGGTCGCGATGTATCGCGCGGCCGCTTGGAACTGCCGTTGGTACGACAGCATGTTGATCGACTCTTCGTCGATCGAGACTCCGCTCGTCGCTTGCGACTGCGCATCGAGGCTTTCTCGGACGAGCCGCGTGCTTTCAGCCTTGGTGTTGGCCGATTGCGTCCGGACGGCGAGATCCGTCGTGCTCGACTGCCAGAATCCACGAAGACTTCGGCCGCCAAGCGCGTCGACGGTCGCATCCTCGAGCCCCGCGATGTCAAGCGCGACAGCGTTCGAACCCGCAATGTGATTGCGACCGGTCGCGAGGAGACGCGGGTCGTTCGCGATCTGCGTGTTGATCTCGAGATTGCTCGCGTCGGAACCCGCAAAGAGCGCGTTCACGCCGAGTGCCGCAAGCGTGCCGGACGAGTCGTTCGAGAAACTGAATTCGTAGCCGCCCGCTGCATCGAGTCGGAGCGCGCCATCCGGTGTGACCGATGCGCCACCGGTGCCCGCAGGGAGCGCCGACGAGATCTGCGCCGCGAGCTGATTCAGCGACATCGTTTGCGGATCGACCGCAACGACAACCGTCGTGCGGAGCCCCGTCGCGACGTTCGTGACATGCATTTCGAACGAGCCGTTGCGAATGTCAAACGGGACACCCGCAGCATCCGACGCGAGATTCGCGCTCGCGCTCAACACGCGATTGATGCCGGTGAGGGTCGAATATCCGCGCGTTCCCTGCCCTTGCGAGTGGATGCGATTCACTTGGAACGCGAGTTCGCGCGCAAGTGTGTCGAGATCGTTGATCGCAGGATCGACCGTTTCCGAACGCTGACGGAAAAGCGCTCCGATTTGCCCAGCGTCGGGTTGCAGCGTCGTGCCGTCCGATTTCACACGGAGCGAAACTGTGGTCCCGTCCGCTGACGCATCGGTGCGCAGCGTGATTCCGCGCGATTCACCCGCGAGCACCACGGGGGTTGAACCGACGAGAATGTCCAGTGCGCCGTTTGGTTGTTCAACGGTCGAGATGGGAATGAACTGCGCGACTTCGTTCACGAGTTCGTCGCGGCGATCACGGAGCGCGTTTGCATCGCTGCCACCGCCCTGTTCTGCGTCGACGATTTGACGATTGACTTCGGCGACTTGATCGAGCAAACCGTCGACCGTCCGCACAGTCGCACCGAGCGCGCGATCGATTTCGAGTCGCACATTCGCATGTTCGTTGCGCAGTTCGCGCATCGAGTTCGCAAGGCCACTCGCTTGTTGAATGACGACCGTGCGCACCGCTTCGTCGTTCGGGCTATTCGCGAGTTCACTGAAGCTATTGAAAAACGCGCTCAAACGGCTCGAAAGATCTTGATCGCTCAGTTCGTTGCGAATCGATTCGATGGCGTTCAAGAAGCGCTGGTCGATCTCCGCCGCGTTTTGATCGCTGATCGCCGCGCGCGTACGGCCCTGCAGCGCGGTATCAACCGTGCGCATGATGCGCTGCAGTTGTACGCCCGTACCGACGAAACCTGCGCGACCGATGTACTCGGGCCGCGCGGGCGAAAGCCGAGCAACTTGTCGGTGATAACCTGGCGTCGATGCGTTCGCGAGGTTGTTACCCGCGACCTGAATCGCCGTTTGGCTCGCGAGAATCGCGCTCTGTCCGATCTGAAGTGCACCGTTGATCGACATAGGAGACTCGCTTTCAGCTGCGGATATCGAGGCTCGACATCACGTTGGCGCCGACCGCAATGCGGCCACCGCGGGAATAGACGTTCGCGTGCGTGAGCGCGGAGTGCACGCTCTGCAAAATGCCGGCCATGTGAGCGGAAAGTCGCTCGGCGGCTTGACGCAGGACGGAGGATTCACGACGCACGGTTTCGAGTGCATCTTTGAGTTCGCTGCGCGCGAGATCGATCTGCGCACGAGTTGGCTCAGGCAATCGCGCGGCGATATCCGCGAGTGTTGCGTCGGGCGGAAGCGCCATGCGCGTCGCCAAGGCGCGCGCTTCGGCAACGCGAACGCGATCGAGTTCAGAAAGTCGCGCGAGAATGCGCGATTCGCTATCGGCAAGTTTGGTAAAGCGTGCGAGATCCGCGACGCGGACAGCTTCGCGACGCGTACGCACGAGCGCGAGGAGTTCGACGTACAGCGCGCGTGCATCGTGTAGCGCCGCAAGAAGCGCCGACGCGTCGACGCGGGTCGCGTTTGGTCGAGAGGTCGGCATTGGCTTCGTGGCGTTTTGCATGGCGTTGCTGCGATTTGAGATTCAGGAAGAAAGAGCGACCAGGAAGAAATCAGCGGAAAATCCTGAGAAAATCAGCGTGTACGCGGCGTGATTTCGCCGAACGCACGCTCAGAAGAATCCATCGGAACGCGGCTCTTCGCAACTTCACGCGCGGCTGCGTTTGGATCCATCGCGCGCTCAAAGCGATCCGCGAGTCGCTCGACGAGTTGAAAGTTCGACCCTTCCACAACCTTGCCCGCGAGTGCAGCGTCGAGAAGCGGACGGAAACGACGTTCACCCACGCCTGGCTTGAACGGCCCTGCGGCGAGTGAACCCTCTTGCATCTGTGCGAAGACGGGCTTCACGAACGCCTCAGTGACAAGCGTGCGCGCAGCCTCGAGTGCAAGCCCGCGTGGCGAACCTTCACGCGCCGCATTCGCGAGCGCGAGATCGGGCGCAAGCGCCGAAGCGGACGCCGCACGCGACGAGCCGCCTGACGATCTACCAAAGGATGTTTCCGGGCGCGAAGCCTGCAACGCCGCGCGATACGAATCGCGCGCAGCACCGAGAGACGAGATGCTCACTGGATCTCTCCCTTCAGCGCGTTTTGCCGCTTGAGCGCGTGGATGATTGCCACTTGCGTTTCAAACGGAACATCGAGTTCGTTCAGCGCATCGATCAGCGTGCGCAACTTCATGCTCTGACGCTGCGATTCGCCCGTAGCAACCCCTGCCCACGCGACGGTGTCGGCGATTGGCTGGTCAGGCGTTGGTTGAATCTCGGGCGTGATCGTGGTGATGCGGAGATTGGCCGCAGTCACCGCCGCGGGCCGGAACTCCACGCGTTCATCCACCGTGATCACTTTGTTCGCACGATCGATGATGACTCGCGCGGGTGTACGGATGAGGTCGCCAGGAACCTTGAACGTCATCATCCGCGCGACGAAGCCATAGGGATCTTCGCGCTCTTCGGGCGGAATTCGCACGCGAATCGTGCCTTGATCTTCGACGCGCGCCACATCGCTGTAACTTGAGAGCGAGAACTCTTCGTTCACGAGCTCCGCGATGGCGGCTGCGGTTGGCAAGCCTGCGTATTGCGGCTGAAGGACGAGCGCGACGGTGTCACCTTCAAAGGGCGACAGTGTGATGTCGCGCACCATGCGCGCTCCACCACGGACGATCGCTTTGGTCGGCGTTTCTGGGTCGACTTCGATCATGCCGTCGGCGGTCGCGTACGGGATCCACTCGGCGCGGTCGGCCGGAATCACCGAACTCTTGAGGAAGCTCGTGAGGAGTTGACCGCCCTCAAGGCTCGTCGCCGTACCGAGCGTACCGATCGTGACATCGAATCGGTCGTCGGAACGGGCGCCGGTTGTGGGAATGTCGACCGACACGAAGACGAGCGCGATGGACTTCGTCTTCGCGAGGCTGCGCAGGTCGGTTCGAATGTTGCCGACGTTTGCGAGGAGTTGCGCGTAGGGCTGCGCGGTGATCGTCGAGTCCTTGAGGCTGTCGCCGGTCTTGTTGAGGCCGTAGACAAGCCCGATACCGACGAGACGGTTTCCTTCGTAGCCCTTCAGGCGAACGTACTCTTGGAGGTCGCCGGCGCGAGCCACCGAGGTCGTGACCAGCGCCGAGAAGAGCGCGGCGAGGAGAGCGACGAGTGTCGCGAGGGACACGGAAGAAACGCGCGACGTGGGTGCCACCGTCGTGCCGCATCCGGCCCGGTGATCCGCAAGAAATGCGCTTCGCAGAGCGGCGAGAATCGCGCATCGAACCACGGATCCAACCGCGGACTGGGCAAGGATTGCGTTTCGATGTGCGGAAAGCGGGGTTTGAGCGCGTTCCATGGGGGGTGGACCTCCTGTCCGCTTGGCAGAGGGCAACCCGCGTACCAACTGGACGACCTGGGGCGATTCGCCCCGCGACGCGATTAGCCCCGCGACGCGATGTGCGCCGATACTGCTTGGATGCCGACTTTCTCCCGGCCCGCGCTCGTCACGTCCCTCGCAGGGCTTCTCGCTTTCGCCGCCGCACTCGTGTGGTTGACCGGACTGACCGGCGACTCGGGCGCGAATCTCCTGATTCCGTTCCTTTCCGACGCGTGGGCGAATGGGTCGGTCGCGGTGCTCTGGTGGGCAGGCGCGATCGGTTTCGGGCTGCCGCTTGTCCGTTGGGCGGAAGCGTCGAAGCGCGAGGCGCATCCACACGACGCTTCGCGCGATCACACGTCGGCCGACACCATCGCGTTGGCGATTCCCGTTGGTCTCGCCGCCATGCTCGCGCTCGACGCTCTGATCGGCACGCTCGGTGGGCTCATGGTTGCGCGAGGTCTCCTTGCGTGGATGTTGCCCGCTGCCGGAGTCTTCGCCGGGATTCGCACGCTGCGGCAGGCCCCGTTGGTGCTCACGCATGCAAGCACGGAGCGCACCCCCTTCCTCATTCGTGTCGCCTTCATCAGCATGTATGCCGTGCTCGCCGCACTGCTCCTCGTCGCGGCGACGGCGGCACCCGGTTGGCTCTGGTCGAGCGAGTTCGGCGGCTTCGACGCGCAGAGTTACCACCTTCCGCTTGCGATCGCGTGGACGCAGCCGGGGAGTTCCGTTTGGCCCGTGGAAGGAAACGTGTATTCCGCACTCCCCTCGTTCGTCGAGGCGGCGTTCGCACATCTCATCGTGCTTCGCGGCGATCAGATTTCGGCGGCCATTGCCTGCCAGTGGTGGGCGGCGATTGCGACGCTCTTGGGCGCATTCGTCGTGGCGCGGCTCGCGCGCCACATCTTGGGCGAGGCCACAGATTCGCCCGACAACTCAACGTCGGCGCTTGTCAGCCCAACGATCGTATGGGTCGCTTCGATTGCATTCCTTGCGACACCGTGGATCGTGGTCGTTGGAACCCTCGCGTACAACGACATCGTTCCCGTGGTCGCGCTCGCAGGTGGGTGGCTGCTCGTCGTCTCTGCTCGGCGCGTGTCCGGTCGCACCGCCGCGCGCGAGGAGCCCTCGCCATGCACGCTCGATTGGCGAAGTATCACACTTCTCGCGCTCATCATTGCGAGCGCGACAGGAGCGAAACCAACCGCGTTCTTCTTCACGGCGCTTCCGCTCGCCGTCATTGCGCTCATCGAAGTTTCGCCGCGCGTTGTACGCCACGTTCCACTCGCGGCCGCGGTCGGATTGATCGTGCTTGCGCCCTGGCTTGTGCGGAACTGGCTCACCTACGAGAACCCCGTGTTTCCGTTTGCGAGCGGGATTTTCGGGCTCGGCCCGTGGAGCGCCGAACAGCATGCGATTTTCGCGTCGGCGCATAGCCCGGATCGACCGTTCGTCGAGCGTCTTCCGTTGCTTTGGAGCGAGTGGGCTGGCTACGGATTCGCGTCGCGCGTCGACGGTGCGGCGGAACTCTTTCCGCAGTGGAGCGGATTACCGATCTTGGGCCTGATTGGTCTCATCGCGCTCGCGGTACGCCGTGGGAATGCACACGCGCAGACTTCGAATTCGCAGGCTTCAAACTCAGGCGCTTCGAATACCGCACGTGCCGCGCGCGCCGGGCTCGCCGCGATCGCGACGGTGCTCATCGCGTGGCTGCTTCTCACGCATCTCAAGAGTCGCTTTCTGATCACGACCGCTGTCCCACTTTCGATTGGCGTCGCTGGATTCGTGGCGTTTGCTGCTCGGCTCTTCAGTCGTCGCTCGGATTTTTCGCGTGAAGACGCGGTGCCAGCGACACTCGCTGTGATGGTCGCCGGGCTCCTCGCCATCGCGCCGATTGCGAATTACCTGCGCGAACCCGCGAAAAACGTGGGATCGAATGGCGAACGACTTCGCGCGCCTTCACTTTCGATCGGCTCGATTCCGGTCCAAACAGGCGAAGCTGTGGCGCGATTGCTCGCCGATGCGGACGCGAAGGGTGACACCGCCACGCGCAACGCGATTCTGCAGCAAGTCGCATCACCATTTGCGGTGAACTACCTACTTCCGCCTGACGCGCGAATTGTCGGGATCGGTTTCTCAACGCCCTTCTACATGCGCCGCCCGATCACCGCGACCACCGTGTGGGATCGCGGCCCGGTCGATATCGTCGCGGAACGCGCACCCGATGCACCCGCGACGTGGGGTTCACTGCTGCGTCAGCGCGGTTTCACGCACGCGCTGATCGACCCGACCATGTTGCAGAATTGGGCGGCGAAAGGCTGGCTCAACCCGCAACTTGCGCGAGCAGATTGGGTCGAGCCGTTCGGCGCTTCGAATCGACTCATCGCGCGCACGGTCGATGGCAAGGTGCTCTTCGAACTTGCCCCGTAATGGCGTGATGCCGTGATGGCCATCACGCTGTGCGCCGCGCGTCACTCGCCGTTGCGACGTGGCGCTGGCTGCGAGTTGAACGCGGGTGCCGGCGAAACGGCGGGTGCTGTTGAAGGAACGCTGGCGGGTGTCGTCGAGGGTTGCTTCGAGGGTGGCTTCGAGGGTGGCTTCGACGCGCTCCCGCTTGCACGCGTATTTGCTCCGGGATCGTTGGGCATCGCGGGAAGTTCTGCACGTGGCGGCACGACAACCGGCTCTGAGCGCTTGAATTCCGCGCGAACGCCCTCGGCGCCTTCGCGACGCGCGGCTTCGATTGCCTTCTGACGATCGTCCTTCTCGAGGAAGTACGCAAAGCCGAACAGCAGCGCAAACGCAAGCGATCCGATGGTTGCTCCGAGAAGCAGCATGTTGCGCGCTTCGAGTCGACGCGAGCGCTCGATCAAGCCTCGGTCGATCGGCGAGAGCGCACTGCGCGCGGAACTCTCGTACTTTGTCGACGCACTGGCCGCGTTCGCCAGAGGCTCCGCAGCGTTGGTCGGGCTGATGGCCAGCGCGACGGAACTTCCCCGCGCAAAGTCTGGAACGAACTCACTGCTCGGCGCGGGTTCTTCTGCGGGCTTTTCCGCGTTCTTTTCCAAGTTCTTTTCCACGTGCGCCGCTGCGAGCGGTTGAGCGACTCGCACAACCGTGCGCGCCGGCGATCGAACCGGTACCGAGCGAACAACCAAGAGCCCGGCATCCAACACAAACGCGCTCAAGTCAGCTTTGGCTCCTCGCGGAGGCGAGATTGGCTCAACGACGGGAAGCCCGAAGAAATTGCGATCTTGATCGATCGATGTCGTTGCACCGCAAGCCGCGCACGCCGCATCGTCTGGATTCATCGGCGACTGGCATGCCGCGCAGCGCCCGAAGAGATGCGCGAGGCCCGGCGCACGCCGCGCGAGTGTCCAAAGTTGCCGCGTCGTTGGTCCGCGGACAATCGCATCGCGTCCGATTTCGCCGTTGCGAATCGCTGCGCAGAGCGCTTCGTAACCGAACCCGACGAAATGCGGTCGACGGGGATCGCGCACGAACCACGCACCCATTTCATTTTGAGTCGCGTGCAAACTCCAAACATCAAAAAGTCCACCACATGCTCGGCATTGTGAAGACGGCACCTGTCGGTCGCCGCAGTAAGGACAAAGAATCGCGCGAGTGTCTGACATGTCGTTGAGCGCTTTTGAGTGGAATCCGAAGTGTACGAGGTCGGCGCGTCGCTTTCGGTCCCGCGGTACAGTCGGGGCGTTCCAAGATACGCACGCCCTCCCCGAACGTAGCCGACGTCTATGCCGACTTCCCGAGAATTCCTCGCATTCCCAGTTCACCTCGTCGCCACGTGCTCGTTGGCCCTCGTCGCAGGCTTCGCCATCGGCTGCGCGGGAACGGGATCGGGCGTGCAAGATGCCACGGTTGACGGCACGGGGAAAGGCAGAGATCAGTCCGCCGCAGCCCCGTTGGGATCCCCTGCTCGTACTCCGAACGAACCAGCGTCTCTCGTCGCGATGCTCGACGGCCAAGCGGTTGAATGGTCAGAGCTCCGTGCGCCGATCGCGGAACTTGCGGGGCAACAAGTGCTGCGCGACGCAGTGCTCGACATTCGACTTGCGCGGCGTCTGCGCGGACAGAGCATTGCGATCGATGGCGAACAAGTCGCGCGCGAAGAGACGATTCTCCTCGAGGCGCTCTCGCCCGATCGCACGCGCGCGGTCGAACTTCTCGGCGCGATTCGGCAACGCCAAGGTCTCGGGAGCGTGCGTTTCGCAGCGTTGCTCAAGCGAAACGCTGGTCTCCGCGCACTCGTCGCACGCGATGTTCGCATCGATGAAGTCGGCATCGCCAACGCATTCGACATGCTGCACGGCACCAAGCGTGTCGCGCGACTCGCGGTGCTCACCTCGCTCCCCGATGCGGAGCGATTCATCGCGGATGTGCAGGCGGGTCGCTCGTTCATCGATCTCGCGGTCGAACGCTCACTTGACGATGGCGCTGCGCGCGGCGGGCTCCTTGCGCCGATCGCCCGTCGCGACCCGAGCTATCCAGAGGCCTTGCGCGCCGCGATCTACGCGACCAACATCGGCGGCGTTTCCACGCCAATTCTCGAAAATGGCCGTTTCTTCGTCGTCACCGTCATGGAAGAGCGCCCGAGCGATGGCACCACGCTCGAATCGGCACGTGCGCGCTGCGAAGAGGTCGTGCGACGAAGCCAAGAGCGGCTTCTCATGGACGCACTCGCACGCGAACTTTCTGAACTCAAGGGCGTCACCGTTTTCGATCGATCCTTCGATCCGCCGAACAAGTGAACGCGGCGAAGTCGCACGACGCCGTGCGTGCATCACGTCTTGAGCGCGCCAACACGCCACGCGGCGATCGGGAGTAGCGCCGCAACCGGCAGGAAGACGCCGACCGCGGGTGGGATTCCAGGAAGTGCCACAGCCATCACGAGCAGGCTTCCAAGTAGACCCGGCACTGCCGTCGCGGCGCAGAAGACGCTTGGTTTGAGCATCTTCTGTGGTTCGCGCACAAGGAAGAATGGCAGCGCGATGATGAGCATCATCACATTCACAAGCGCACCCGCGAAACGTTGTCCCACGAGTCGCGTGGCAGCCTCCGGTTCGATGCCGCCTTCGCGCGCGAGTGCAGAGATTTGCGGCGTCGACAAGAGTTGCGCAAACCCGCGAAATCGCCGCGCGAGGATCGCCTTCGGACTGACGTCGGTCTCGATGAAATCAATCGCATCGCGGCGATCAATACGCACTTCTCGACCATCGCCTGTTCCTGGCGCACTGCGACCTGCGGCAACGCCATCGATGAGATCCCATCCGCCGCGCTCGGCGTTCCATGTCGCCTCACGCGCTTCTACTCGCCGCGTGGCTGCACCCTTCTCATCGCGTTCAAGAACGAGGAGCCCATACGCGCGCTCATCACGCGGATCGAACGCCTGTGCGAGTACGAGCTTCCCAGTTCCGTCTTGCACAACGTTGAGCGGGAAACGATCGGCCGCGGGACGCAGAATCGCCGACTTCTCACGCACAAGTAACGGCGCGAGTCGCGGGAGCAGAACTTCGCCATTCACGAGTTGGACGAGATTGAGAATCACCGCGACAACGAGCATCGCGAGACCCACACGCCAAAGACTGATTCCCGCCGAGAGCATGGCCACGAGTTCGCGTGCGCGCACCATCTGCGCCAACGTGAAGCCCGCAGCGGCCACGCACGAAAGCCCGACGAGAAACGCGTAGAACTGAAACACGCGCGGCAAGTTGAAGTCGAGAATCGCGATGGGCATCGCGGTCCACATCGATCCGTAGTCGCCGGCCTCAACCGCGCGCTGGCACGCCTTCACATACGCATCGAGTTCGATGATCGTGTCGATCGAAATCGCAAACAGCGTCATCACAACGAAGATCAACACGAAATTCGTGAAGAAGCGGAAGGCGATCCATCGGTCGAGGAGCGGCATCAGTTCCTCGCAATCCTTCGAAGGCTGTCGGCGATGACTGCGAGAATCACGAGGTTTCCGCTCGACGCCACAAAGACGCCGGTGAGGCTCGTCGCATCCTTCAGCATTTGTTCTCCGCCCGAGATCAGCAAGATGTCGGCGATCGACGGGATAAATGCGATCAGATAAATCTGTAGCGGATTTCCACCGCGCAAACGAATGGCGAGAACCGCGCCGAGCAGCAACATCAGCGGTGCCGACAGTGATTGATTGATGCGCTGCACGATGCGCGCAACGATGTCCGCGCGAACATCGTCGACTTCGCGCTCGATACGCGCGCCCGCGGCTCGCGCAGCAGCGGCGGCCTGTGCTGCGGGGCCTTCTTGGAGCTCAGGCGATGCCTTCGCTTCGACGACGAGTGCCTCGAGTGCAAGGCCTGAACGATCTGGCGCCGGGCAATTCTCAGCAGCGAGGCCGACGATGCGTGGCGGCCAGCGACCGCTGCCAAGCCCGCGAAGATCGGCGACGGTGTCGGCGCGGGCGAGCAACTCGAACCGCATGCCCGCACCCTTTGGTCGCGGCTCAGCATTGAGCGTTGCTTGCTTGACCGAAGCGCGCTTCGTGACGACACCACGCTCGATCTCGACAAGTTCGATCTCGCGCACGTCGCCAGTCTTTCCGCGCGGCACCAGTGTCGAACCCATCAACTGTGCGTTCTTCACTTCATAGATGCGAATGCCGCCAGCATCGGCGAATCGCGCCGTGCCCGTTTCGGCGAGCGACTTCGTGATACAGCTCCATGCATCAACCGCCGTCAACGCGCTGGTCGCTTCACGCCGTGCTTCCGCGACGCGGTGGTATCCGCCAACATCGTTCCAAACATGCAGAAGCCCCGCAGAGTCAAGATCCTTCGGCTCGAGTTGGATGCCCTTGCCGAGGTCAATTGCCTCAGGCTCCGCTTGCGGCACGTAGACGAGTGCGTCTTCGCCATCACGAAATGCCGTCGCATTTCGGAAGAGCAGTTTGAGGAAAGCGCTCTCTTCGGTGCGGTAGACATCGACGGTTGCAAACTCAGCAGTGAACTCGGTCTGCGTTCGCCCATCTGGGCCTGTCTCAATCGCGGCGACACCGGCGAGCGCGAGCCGCGTCGACGGTCCGCGTTGCAGCGTGCCATCGCCTCCTTGACCAGCAACCTCTTCGCCGGGAATCACCATCACCTCATCGGCGTACAGCTGCGTGTTCCCGACGCGGAACGCTTCGCCGCGCTCGACCGAACTCACGAAGAGTCGCGTGACGTCGCGCGTAATCAAGCGACGCATCGATGTCCAAAATCGCGGGACTCCCGCGTCCACCAAGAGCGCCATGCCGAGGAAGAGCACGAGTCCGAGGGCGGCCGCCGGCATCAAGATGCGTCGATACGAAAGGCCAGCGGCCGACATCGCGACGATTTCGTTGTCGGCCGCGAGCCGCGCGTACACGATCGTGCCGGCGAACGCCCCTGCGAATGGCAGCGCGTATTGCAGCATCGGCACCGATGCGAGCGTGACGAACTGCAGCACTTCCTCAGCCCCGAGGAGATTCTGCATGATCGGTCGGATCGCCGCGCCGAATGCGATCACCGCGACGAGCACGCTCGCCGTCAGAATCTGCACGCGGAGAAGTTCCGCGATGATGTGTCGAAGAAGGATGCGCGGCATTCCGGACGTGGCATCCTCCCCCGTTCGGGCAGTTCTCGCAACCACCATGTTGGCCGCGGCAAACGCATAGACCCTACAGGCCGAACGGCGCTTACCCCGATTTCCGCTGAGCGCGCGGGAAGTCGCGTGTGACAACCTCAAAATGTCGACGACGAGAAGGCCCTGCGAACTTTCGCCGGATTCGTGCCATCCGTCATGACAATTCTGCGCACCGATCGACCGGAGAAGCCCCGTGACGCCGAGCGTTGCAGGTCGTCTCGCGCGCCTCGGCGTTGGCAAGCTCGCGGCCTCACGCTCATCGAAGTGCTTGTCGCAGCCGCCATCTTGTCGGTCGCGGCACTTGCCGCCCTCGAGCTTCTCGCGACCAGCGATGCGGCCGCCCTCGCGGCGCGACGAGAAGCAATGGCATCAGTGGAGGCAGAGCGGGCCTTGGCGGACGCCGCAGAATCCCTCCGAAACGGCCGCGAACCCTCCATCCGACGAGTCATCGATCAAGAATCTGGCGGCGAAACCCTCGCGGGATGCGCGCTGGAAGTCCGCGCGATTCGCGAGGTCCGCGCGGTCGGCGCACTCGGCGCGGACAGCGCAGAGATTCCAATCGCCCGACTCATCGCTGAAGTGACGTCGCCCGACGGTACCACGCTTGCGATCCTCGAGCGCGTCGCCCCGCGCGAAACGAGTTCAGGGGGCTCTCGATGAATCGTCGCCGTGGCTTCACGCTCCTCGAAGTGATGGTTGCCGCGGGGCTTTTGGCCATCGTTGGATTTGCGATCGTTGCATTTATTACGGCGTTTGCACGTGGCGCCCAAGCACGCGCGCGCGTCTCCGATCCGGCGATCGAAGGCTCACTCCTTGTCGAGCGCTTTCGCGCACTTCAGCCATCGACTCGCGTCACCCTCGCAAGCGACGACCATCTCGCCGCACTCTGGCTTTCCGACCGGGTTCCGAGTCGTACCGTCCACCTGAGTGAACTCGGATGGTTGCGATTTTGTCCGAAGTCAGGCGATGTCGTCCTCGAACGCATCGAAGCAGAGCGCTTCCTCGATGATCGCGCGCTCGAAAGCGAGTTTGCATCAAGCGCTGATTTCCTCGCACTTCGCGACGATGTCCTGCGTGAGGGCCTCCTCGTCTCGACGATTCTCGCCGAAGGCCTCGACGACGTTCGTTTCGTACCGCCGCCTCCTGAGAAACGCGGAGAGACAAAGTCTGAACTCGTGATCGAACTCGAAGCAGAGCGCGCAGTCGCGCGACTCGTTCTTTCCTATACGCATCCCGAGGAACCGCTGCGATGAGCTTCAAATCGCTCGAACAAAAACTGGCGTGCGCTTCGCAACGTCCGCAATCCTCGCGGAACTCGCGTTCCTTCCGACTCGAACGCGCATCGCGTCGCTCGCGTTTCACGCATCACGGCACCACCCGTTCACGCCACGCCCGCGGCTCTGCCGTATTGCTCGCACTCGTTGCAGTTGGCGTCGCCACGTTCCTTGGGCTTTCGCTCGCCGCAACCCGTGATGCGAACGTTGCTGCAAGCCACAACCTCGCGCATGCAGCGTCGGCGCGTGCAGCGGCTGCAGGTGCATTGGAAATCGCGGTCGAACTCTTAGCGGATGCGGAAACCAGCGATCCGCAAGCGCTCGTCGATGCAGATGGCGTTCTCTTCGAAAGACTCGCGATCGGCGAAGCAACTGCGAACGCTCGCGTCGTGGATCTCGCGACTGGCCTCGCGGCGGGACCTGAGTCCGACGCGGTCGAACTCGTTGTCGAGGGCGTTTCCGGTGGAATTGCGCAGGTCGCGCGTGCGGTGGGTCGAATGCCGCGACCAAACGCGGCACCAGAAGCGGACCTCGATTGCTCCGAGTTCGCCCTTCTCGCGATCGGCAACCTCGCGATCGAAGGCGATGCCCTGCTCGCGCTGTGGCCGAACGCGCCACTCGCCGTGCTCGCTGAACCCGTCGCGTATGGCTTAGCCGACGGGTCACGCAGCCGGATCGCCACCTCTCCTCACGCGAACTTGCATGGAACAGTCGCACTTTCGGTTGGCAGCTTTGCCCTGGATGAAGAGACTCGCGATGAGCATCTCGCCGACCAGGCACTCTTCGTTCCCGCCGCAATTCATGTACCGATGACGGCACTTCCGCGAGATCGCACATCCGAGCACGCGGAAGACGTCGCAGATGGAAGTACGGATGGAAGCGACGAGGAGAGCGACGAGGAGAGCGACGAGGAGAGCGAGAGTCGCCCCGGCGCCACGCTCGATGGGTACGTCGCCTTCGACATGTCTCCGGAAGGCGACATGCGCGTACCGGCGCGCGCTGCGACGACAATTCGCGGTGTCCGCGCATTCGATGTGGGCGGCGATCTTCGCATCGAGCGCGGCGCACATGTTCGGGTCGAAGGCGAAACTGCCTTCGTCGTTCGGGGACATCTCGTCATCGAACCTTGCGATATCGAAGTCGCTCCTGGCGCAACGCTCTCGATACTCGTCATCGGCGATGTCGCGATCAATGGCACGTATCTCGGCGGCGAACGCTCCAATCCTGAAGAACTTCGCGACGCAACTGGGCGTGCAGGCTACGACGGCGGAGCATCGCGCGTTTCGATTCTCGTCGAGGGTGCGAGCGAGATTGCACTCCGCGATGGCAGTGTTGTGAAAGGCGAGCTCTACGCGCCCCGAGCCAACGTGTCGATCGCTTCACGCAGTGCGATCTATGGGCGCGTGCTCGGTGCCAACGTCACGCTTGGTACCGGCACCGCGATCTTCTACGACCCAGCACTCGACAGTCGACGCGGTTGGAGCGCGCGTCGCAGTGGTATTTGGACCGATGCTGGTGCGGTCCAACCTTCGATTCGCGAAATCGAACGACTTTCCCTCGAAGATCTCACGCACTTTGCAGCAACGTCGGGAGTTTCCCCCACTATCTCGCCTGCGTTCGTACCGGTCGCGATGCAATCTCAAGTTGTCGACGTCGCGTCGGTCGAGACACGCAACGCCACGGGCTCCAACGCGCGCGAAGGTCGCGTGCGCACATTTTCGCGCGGCATCGTTCGAGCGATACAAGCGCAGATCAAAAACGGGCGCGGGGCGTGGTCGCGAGCGGCCGAGAGCGACGGTGATTCTTCTCGAACCAGCACGCTCGAAGGCGCATTTGCATCGCTCGGCTTTGATACGCCGCGAGCATTGGATGACTGAGGTGGTCTGCGCGATCGTGCGTGAAGGCGCGATTTCAGGGTCGTTCGACTGAATGAGACTTCGTGTGAGCGGGATTCTGTTGAAGCGTTGAGGCGCAACGATTCGAGTTCGAAGTTGAGGGAAAATTCCATGAGCCCCAAACAAGCCTCCACGCGCACGCTGCACTCTATGAGGTATCACATCGCGCATCGCGCGTTCAGCTTCGTTGAGGTGTTGGTCGTCGTTGGGATCCTCGGGCTCTTCGCCGCCCTTGTGATTCCGCGCCTCGCCAGCGCGAAATTGCCGCTCGCTACACCGGTCGAAAACACGCTTGAGGCAGACCTGCGGCTCGCGCGAACCGAAGCGATTGCACGCGCAAAGCCCGTTGTGTTTGTGCTCGCGGCAGGCGGCGATGCGTGGTGGATCGCCGATGCTGCGAATCCGACTGAACCGATCGATCGCACACGACGCGAGTTTGGCCGCGGCACACTCACGGAGCTCGACGGTGTCACGATCGAAGTTGTGAGCGCCGAATCCAACGGTCAGCTCACGCCGCCTGACAGTCCGCGCGATGTGGCGGGCGTCCACGTGATCGCGACATTCGATGCCCTAGGCACACGCGACAGTGACGTCGTGCAGTTCACCGCGCGCGATGAGCGTGGATTACGCATCGCGCACTGGACTCTTCCCGCTGGTCGCACGCGACTGGCGAAAGTCGAGAACTGAACGGCGCGCCAACTCTTACTGCACGGGGGATAGACAGACCTGCGCGAGCGCGGCGCGACTTCGCATCATCATGTGGGTGCGAACTGCGCCAAGGCCAACATCACCTCGAGCAAGTTCTTTTTCGATCCAAGTTCGATCCAAATTCGATCCACGTGCGATGCGTTGATGGAAAGTGCTCGACCGACATAAGAAACTCGGCTGTGTATCGCGAGAAAGGCGGGCTTCGTCACTTGAGTCCGTATTCCTTCAGCTTTCGGTAGAGCGTTCGTTCACCGATTCCGAGCATCTGCGCGGTCAACTCGCGATTTCCCTGCGTCATCGCGAGTGTTTGGCGAATCGCTTCTTTCTCAAGCTTGTCGAGACCCACGCCCGCGAGCCCCGCGCGCGACTGCGCATGGCCTTCGGCGGCATCGTCGCCCGCCCGAATCTCATTCGGAATGTCGCGTACGTCAATCGTGTCGCCTTGCGCCATCACGACCATGCGGTGCATGAGTTGGAAAACTTCGCGCACGTTGCCTGGCCAGTCGTAGGCCACCAGGCGCATGAGTGCAGGCTGCGTCACCGTTGGGCGCGTGCGACCGAGTTCCGCGGAGTACTTGCCAATCGCGTGATTCACGAGAAGCGGAATATCTTCGCGTCGCTCGCGCAACGGCGGAATGTGGATCTCCGCGCCCTTCAAGCGGAAGTAGAGATCTTCGCGGAATTGCCCGTCTGAAACCGCCTTCTTGAGATCGCGATTGGTGGCGCTCACCAACCGTACATCGATCTTCTTCGGCTCGTTTGCACCAAGGCGCACGATGTCACCAGTTTCGAGAACGCGCAGTAGTTTCGGCTGCATCGAGAGCGGCATATCGCCGATTTCATCGAGGAAAACCGTGCCCTTGTCTGCGTATTCAAAGACGCCTTCGCGATCCTTGTCGGCACCGGTAAAGGCACCACGCACGTGACCGAACAGTTGATCTTCGAGCAAACTCTCGGCCTGTCCCGCTGCGTTAAACGTGACGTATCGGCGCGAAGCGCGCTTCGAGGCTTTGTGCAACGCCGCTGCGACGAGTTCCTTCCCCGTGCCTGATTCACCCGTCACAAGCACCGCGAGATTGCTCGGCGCGAGCTGCTTCACCATTTGAATGACCGCGCGCATCGCGGGGCTTTCACCGATGATGCCTTCAAATCCAAACGCGGCGTCGACTTGTCCCTTCAGCGCTTCGTTTTGGCTGCGCAGCATCACGGTTTCGGCAGCGCGATGCACCAGATTGCGCAACACCACGAGGTCCACCGGCTTCTCGATGAAGTCGTACGCGCCACCTTGTAACGCCTTCTTCGCGGTCGGAATATCGCCATGCGCTGTGACCATGATGGTCTCCGCGTGTGGCTGTTCCTTCCGTGCAAGGGCGAGCACATCGAGCCCAGCGGTCTCTGTTTCCATCACGAGATCGGTCACGACAACATCAAAGTGTCCGTGCAGAAGCTCGTCTTTCGCTGCGGCCAACGAGTGCACGATCGTGCACACGTGCCCGGGCTTTCGAAGCGTGTCGGCCATCGCTTCGGCATGATCGCGCTCATCATCGACCACGAGAACCTGCGCTCGGATTTGGTGCGTTGCCTCCGTCACTCGTCCGTCTCCTTTGCATCCGAGTCACTCTTCGAAGCGTTTCCACGCGGTTTCAACGGGCTTCCATCGACGCACCCCTTCGCGACGATCGGCGGCGCATCATCGGCAACTGGGCGAATCACGCCGAAACCCGAGGATGCCGCGACGTACGCAACTCCTCCGCCAACGCGATTCGGATAAAGCGCGATCATCGGGCCGTTGAGGCGAATGAAGTCGCTGAGTGCGATTTGCTTCGTCAGCGGATCAAACTCGATCACGTCGATACCGCAGGTGTGTCCAATCCAGACTTTGCCATCAGCGAGTGCGAGCGTCGAAACTTCCGCGCCGCCGGTTGGCTCATGCGTCTGTGAACGCTCGCCGAATGAAAACGTCACCATTTTGCGATCCTCACTCGTCGTGGCGGTTCCCCACGACGCTTCGACCGAAAACTCCGGGCGATCCGGCGAAGCGATCGGACGCTGCGTCAACTCCGCTTCTTCGCCGATCAAGTACATCCACGAGCCTTCGCTGCTCGCCGCAAGAATGCGACGTCGATCGGTGACGGAAACGTCGAGTCGGCCTGGTACGCGCTCGACCGCGTAGAACGTGTCGCCTGGCGCATCACCTTCGGGGAGATACCGATAGAGCGAACGACCGAAGGTGCCACACACCGCGAATCGATTGCGCTGCAACTTGGCGATGTCAATCGCACCGCGCACGGGTACGGAAAGCGTGGCACCGAGCCGAAACTTTGGCTGAGGCTTCGTCGGCGCACCGTTCTGGTCAAGCTCGTTCTGGAGTTCGCTTCCGCTTGGCTCCGCTGCATCGACGGCTGGCTCGAGCTTCCACGTCGAAACTTCGAAGTCGTTGATCGCAAAGAATCGATCATCGAAGCTGCGTACGTTGTGCACGACTCCTCGAAGACCACTCGACGAGATCTCGCGGAAATCGCGGCTCATCAAGCCAACTTGCGCTCCCTCAGAAGCCTGCAACAAGAATCCGTAACCGCCGCCCCACTCTTCGGACATCGCAAAGAGTTTGTTCGCGGCTCCGAGATAATGCGCGTCCTCAAGTCGAAGGATGCGGCGGCCGACGCAGCCGACTGGACCACCATCCGCATCAACGATGCACTCGACGGTGCGTCCCGCGAGGAATGCAGTCGGGGGCGCGGGCGGAATCGGCTTGCCATCTTCATCGAAGTGTTCGCCGATCGCTTTCGCGTCGGTGAGTCGAACTGCGCCACCCACACCGCCGACGTACGGCTCGCCCTTGATGTCCGCCACGACGCGCGGCTCGAGCCCAAGTTCCGCAACGCCCCAGCGACGTTTCACCACAGGAATCCGCACGACGGTGATGTCGACTTCAACGACTTGATCGCCTTCAAGCACGACGTACAGCAACTTGCCAATACGCACGAAATCCTGCACGTGTCCGGTCGTTCCGCGCGGGGCGAGTTCGAGTTCCGTCAGTTTCGTGCCGCTCTGTGCATCGAGAAAGAGCATGCGATTGGCAAACGCTTGGTACCAGATACCCGCATCGATCTCGGCCTTTCGATGCACTCCGCCGAAACTGCTGACAACACGCATCGACTTCGGCACCGGCGGCAACTTCGCTTCGTCCTCATCGACGACGGGAGTCCCGGGGGGCGCGGTCGTGCAACCCGGGGTCGTCAACAGCGCAATCGAGCAGCCGGAGACAGCGCAGCCGAGAAAGATCGCGCGAACGAATCGAAGTGGTCGCAAACTTTGCCAAGCCATGGGGCGGTAGAGTACCCGCCTGCCCCGATCTGGGCCTCCCAATGCAAACCTCCGGCTCCGAACGACTCTCCAAACTCCTCGCCCTCCACGCCGCCGAGCCCAACGACGGGTTCGTGCTCTACGGCCTTGCGCAGGAGTGTCAAAAACTCGGGCAATTCGACGAAGCGATTCGTTGGTACGACCGCGCGATCGAGGCCGATCCAAAGCAGTGCTACGCGTTCTTTCATAAGGCGAAGGCGCTCGAAGCGGCCAAACGAACAAATGAAATCGCCGCAGTTTTGCGGGCTGGGCTGGTCCGCGCCCGATCGGTCGGTGATTTCAAAGCCTCGAGTGAAATTCAAGGGTATCTCGACGAGATCGAATGATCCGTCTGGTTTGCGGAGTGCGTGTGATGGACCTTGTTGGAAGCCGTCGCACAGCCGACGGAATACCTGTGACGGAAACCGTGCGCCGCGTCCGCGCACGCGGCATCGCAGGAACAACTGAGATTTACGCGGCCAGCGCCGCAAGAAAGTGAACGGTGATGGCAAAGACGACACGAGCAACGAAGTCGAAGAAGGCAGCGAAGAAAGTCGCGAAGAAGACGGCCACAAAGGTCGTGAAGAAGACTTCCCCGAAGACCGCGAAGAAAGTCGCGAAGAAGGTTGCACGCAAGAGTGCAACGAAGACTTCGACGAAAGCGCCAAAGAAAGTGCCAAAGAAAGTCGCTCGAGCCGCCGCGACCACGCAGCGAACACGAGCGACCTCGATCGCTGCCATCGCGCCCGTCGGCAAAGGCGATTCGTCGGAAATGATGAAGTGGGAACTCATGATGGAAGACGGTACGAGCGTGATCGTGAACGCGTCTGCTGCACAAGCGATCGGGCTTGGAGTAAACGGCGCATGGAATGCGACCGTTGCCTCCAAACTCGCGGCCGCACAAGACGATCAGCGCGCGTTCACCGCAGCGATGCAACTCCTCGCGCAAGGGAAAACTGCTTGGACGAAGGCGAAGTTACTGCAAAAACTTGGTGGTGACGTACGCGCAAAGCGCACTGTCGCGGCGCTCGTCGAAAGCGGATGGGTACGCTGAATGACGACGCTCCCGCTCGCACGCACACAACGGAAGCTCCACCCTTGACTGGATTGAATCAACACGGACTCCCTGCGGGATATCCGCACCGCCCGGAGGACGAAACAACTCCGCGCGAACTCGCTCAACTCTTGCGCGACGCCAGTGCTTCGCGCCCCCTCATCCTCGACGTGCGGACACAGCCCGAGTGGGACATCTGCCGACTTGAACACGCACGACTCGTTCCGCTGCAGGAATTGGAAGCGCGGCTCGATGAACTCAAGGCGGAACTCGACGACGACTTGCATCGCCGCGTGATTGTGCACTGTCATCACGGACGCCGAAGCCTCACCGCGACGTACATGCTGCGCGCTGCGGGTTTCACGAATGTCACGAGCCTCGCGGGCGGGATTCACCTTTGGTCGCTCGACATCGATCCGAGTGTGCCGACCTACTAGCGTGATTGCAGCGCGCGAGTGCGTGTTGATCAGGAAGGTTCGAACGCGATGCTTTGGCAACGACTCATCACTGGCCCGCTTCTGATCGCGCTGATTCTGGCCGTCGTTTGGTTCGACGCTTCGCTCGATGCATGGTCTTCCGCACGCGGATTGCCACCTGGGCTCCTGCTCTTTGGCTTCGCGTGCTTCCTCGCACTCCTGATCGCGCGAGAAGTCGTTGCGTTCCTGCGCGGTGCAGGTCTCGCAGCGAGCCTTTTCGCGGCGTCGGTCGCGGCGCTTCTCGGCATCGTGGGAACTTCACTCAGCGCGCTCGCCCCCACGAGCGTCGGCGTTTCGGGTGTGCTCTCGACAGCACTCGCCGCGATGCTTGTAACGGCGCTTTTGCGTATGGCCCGCGAGCGTGATCCGAAAGGCGCACTTGCGCTCGCGGGCGGCACGCTTCTCGCAGGGATCTATGGCGGAGTGTTGCTTGGATTCTGGATGCTCGTCCGCCTTGAGCACTCGCCGTGGATTCTCGTCGGCGCAATTCTCACGACCAAGTCGTGCGACATCGGTGCGTACTTCACCGGCATGTCCATCGGCCGCCACAAGATGATCCCGTGGCTGTCACCAAAGAAAACGTGGGAAGGCCTCGCAGGCGGCATTCTCGTCGCCACCGCTGTCGGCGCAGGACTCGCGCACCTTTCCGCGCGCTGCGAATCGCCCTCCGATCAGATTCCGATGTGGGTTGGCGCACTCGGTGGCGCACTCGTCGCCGTGGTTGGCCAAGCGGGTGACCTCGCAGAGAGCGCGTTCAAACGCGACTCCGGCCTCAAAGATTCCGGGCGCATCCTGCCGGGAATGGGTGGGGTGCTCGATGTGCTCGACAGCCCGCTTTTCACGGGCCCCGTGGTGTACTGGCTGCTGCGTTTCACGACGACGTGATGCATTCGCGCGCGCCCGACAGCGCGGCGAATCAACGCCCTCGATGCCAACGGAAGCCCGACGCAAAACCCGCAAAACAAGCGCGAAATCAGTTTGCGCTTCTTGTTACCATCCGACGTTCCATGGGACTTCTCGCCAATCTTCTCACACTGCACCGCGTCGACGCTCAAGTCCGCGCACTCCGTACTCGCGTTGACAGCGCCAAGATCTATTTCAACGCGCAGGAGAAGCAACTCGCGCTTCTCGAGAAGCAACGAATCGATCTCGAAACCCAACTCAAGCAACTCAAGGCTGTCGTGCACAGCCTCGAGACGGACCAAGCAGCTGCGCAGGAGCGCATCGACAAACTCCGCTCTGAACTCAACACGTCGACCAACGACAAGCAGTACAAGGCCATCCTCAATGAGTTGAAGGTCTTGGAAAACCAGAAGGATGACACCGTCAAGCGCGCCGTCGAAGAGATGACCCGCATCGAAGAGACGCAGAAGCGCATTGAGTTGCATGCCGCGACCACTGCGGAGCGTTCGAAGGTGCGCGAGCTCGCGAAAGCGAAGCTCGATGAGTGCATGAAGGACGTTGGCGAACGCCTCTCGGAACTCGAGTCCGAGCGCGAGCGCGCCGCGGACTTGATCCCTGATCGCGAGCGCAAGATCTTCGATCGCGTTGCCGAGGAAACTGAGGGCGAGGCGATGGCCGACGTCACGATCGTCAGCCTCCGCCACCGTGAGTTTGCCTGCGGCGCGTGCAACATTGAAGTGCCGTTCGAAACCTATGCGAAGCTTTCGTCCGCCGCGGACGCGGTCGTCCAGTGCAAGGCATGCACGCGCATCCTCTACTTGAGCGAAGAGACGCGCGGCGCTTCGAACGAAGAGAAGTCAGAAAAGCCAAAGAAGACGCGCGCGACTGCCGGCGCGGCCGCAAGCAGTGGCGGCGACCTCGATCCAAACTCACCGGAAGCGATCGCGCGCGACAAGGCGAAGTTTGAGAAGACGCGGAAGCTCTGACGCGCCAGTTCTCATCGCGCGAGCGAGTACGCAACAACCAGATTTCCCGCACAACAGCCAGCAATTGCTGGTTGTTGTTCTTATCGCCGCACGCGCAGCACCGTGCCCGCACGGATCGGGCCGAGCTCGACAGGCTTGCCCTTCGCGCGATCTCCCGCAAACCAGACGCGCCCCGAGAGCGTCGCCGTCGCGTCGCCAAGTCCGAAGCGCGCCATCGGCTCGCATTGCGATTGGTAGCTGCGGGTGGGCGACACGACGCGCCGCTGCGTCACCTTCAGCTCAGGGCTTGCACTGTCGATGACGGCCTCGATCTCGACCTCCGCGCCGATGGCGCCGGGGCCTTCGGGCACGATCGCGATCCAACCATGTTTCGTCGCTTGATCGTTGCGGAGGACGCGCGCGGGCCCGTCGAGATCGATGAGGACAAGGTCTATGTCGCCATCGTTGTCGAGGTCCCCCGCTGCAAGCCCACGACCAACGGCGGGTTTTGCGAGGTCGCCGAGCGTTGACTCGGGCGCTTCCACGAAGAGCGGCACGGCGTTGCCACCGCGATTCATGAAGAGCTGGCCTCGCTGCGCGTAGGTCTGGCTCGGGGCGACGCGCGCGATGTCTGGCTCGAGATGGCCGTTCGCTTGCACGATGTCCTCGTGGCCGTCGAGATCGAAATCCGCGAAGAGGAGCCCAAAGGTGAGATAGCGGCGCGTGGGCGCGCCGAAGCCCTGGCCGAGCGCTTCGTCGGCGAAGGAAGGCTTGCCGAACGGCTCGCGCATGAAGTTGGAGATGTAGAGCGAGCTCGGTTCGTTCGCGAAGTTGCCGACCGCGATCGCGAGGCTCCGGTCGTTGCGCGGCCACGCGGCGTCGATCCCCATCGCGCCAGTCGCCGCACCGTCACGGTCATAGGCGAAGCCCGCCTCGACCGAGATATCCCCAAAGCGCGGCGTGCCGTCGTCGGTGGGGCCGAGGTTGCGAAGGAGGAACTTCGGCGTCTTGTCGTTCGCGACCAAGATGTCGACGAGACCGTCGAGGTCGACATCGACGAAGACAAGGCCAAGCGCCTTTGCATACGGCGCGCCGGTGACTGGATTCTTCACAGCGACGCCGGACTCAGCCGTCGCGTTCCGAAAGCGACCCTGACCGTCATTCACGAGTAGCGTGAGCATCGTACCTTCGAAACCAGTCGGTGGCCCGTAGGCACGACCGATGCCATCAAGCGTGAAGTTCACGCTTCGATCGATCGTTGGCGACCAGGCAACATAGTTCGCAACGACGATATCGAGATCGCCGTCGTGATCGGCGTCGAGCATGCCCGTTGAAGTCCCCCACTCCGATTCACTCGGAATTGCTGCGTTTTCAAGGCGTATCGCACCATCAGTACCACGCTTGTTGAGAAGCAATCGGTCCTGCCCAACGCACGCGACGTAGAGATCGGTGCGGCCATCGCCGTCGACGTCGCCGACGGCAAGACCGTTTGCAAAGACATCACGCACGATCGCGTCGTCGCCCGCAAGTCGCTCGAAGCGCATGTCGCCGGCAGGCTCGGTGCGGTTCAGGTAGATGCGAAGACCGCCGCGCCCGGCATCCGAGTCGCCAACGGTGGGTTCGAGCGGCTGCCCCTGCGAGAAGACGATGTCGAGCCGCGCATCGCCGTCGAGGTCGACCAGCGCCACGCCGCCCGCAAGACACTCGGGCAGCAACTTGCCGCCACGCGCGCCCGATTCGTGCGTGAACTCGACGCCGGCCGCACGCGCGACATCGGTGAACGGAACCTCGGCGGGCGGCGCAAGCGTGTCGGCGGGTGCCGGCGCGGGTGGCGCGACCGCTGCGCCCGATCCCGCATCCGGAACAGGCTTCTTCC
>JBEIJG010000007.1:0-24083 GCA_040380385.1 Phycisphaeraceae bacterium
CCGTCCCACCGGACAAACGCTTCAATCGCCGCGTACTCCGCCAATCCAAGCGAGTCGTAAAGTTTCGCGGTGTTCGCATTCCGCTGCTCGGCGCGCTCCCAGAACTCGCGTTCATCGGCGCCCGGAAAGAGCGCGCGATCCTTCTGCGATTGATGCTTGAAAATCGCGGTGCGCTTGCGGGCGACTTCATCGGGCGAAAGCGGCACAGCCATTTCGGTTTGCTCGACATCCCACTCTTGCCACGCACCGCGATAGAGCCATGTTGTGCAGTGCTTCGCCCACTCATCGTTCGCACACTCGCCAAGCGCGCGGAAAATCGCGGCCAAACAGACGCGGTGCGTGCCGTGCGGGTCGCTCAAGTCGCCCGCCGCATACACCTGATGCGGCTTCACTTGGCGAAGGAGTGCTTTCACGATTTCGATGTCGTCAACGCCAAGCGGCTTCTTTCGGACACGGCCCGTTTCGTAGAACGGCATATCGAGGAAGTGCAAACGATCTTCAGGAACGCCGCAGTAGATCCCCGCTGCTTTCGCTTCGCCGCGACGGATCAAGCCCTTCAAACGCTGCACTTCGAGCGGGTCGACTTCACCTGGGCGCTTCGACTTCAATTTGCGCGTGATGTCGTGTTCCATGCGCTCGGTCTTCGCGCCTTCGAAGCCGAACATGCCATTGAAGTCGCTTGCGAAGTCGAGGAAGCGAAGCGCTTCGGCATCGAAAACCGCAATGTTGCCCGAGGTTTGGTACGCAACATGCACTTCGTGGCCCTGGTCGACCAAGCGAATGAACGTGCCGCCCATCGAGATAACGTCGTCATCAGGATGTGGCGAGAAGATCAAGACGCGCTTCGGGAAAATCTCGTCCTCGGGACGATTGATGTCGCCATCTTGCTTGTGTGCTGCGGGCTTTCCACCGGGCCATCCCGTGATCGAGCGCTGAAGACCGCGGAAAACCGCGCGATTGAGGTCGTAGGCGTTGCCGCGACCTGCGAGAAGATCTTGCAAGTGATGCTCGTTGTAATCCTCGGCGGTCAACTTGAGAATCGCTTTGCCGGTCGTGCGTGCAAGCCAAATGACGGCCTTACGCGTAAGCGCGTCGGTCCACTCGAGATCGTGATTCGCGCTCGCCCACGGCGCTTTGCAGCGCTCGAGTTCTGCGGCGGCGGCGAGATCGAGATAGACCTGCGCGTTCGCATGTTCTTGCAAGAAGCTCGCTGCGATCGAGTTCGTCACCGCGCCCTCGATCGCGCGCGCAACGACGGGCGCCTTGCCCTCGCCAAACGCAATCATCACCACGCGCTTTGCTTCGAGAATCGTTCCAACGCCCATGGTGACTGCGCGCGTCGGCACGTTCTCTTCGCCGAAGAAATCGCTGGCGGCGTCTTTACGCGTGACACGATCGAGCGTGATGAGACGCGTGCGGCTCGTGCGTGACGAACCTGGCTCGTTGAAACCAATGTGGCCCGTGCGGCCGATACCGAGGATCTGGAGATCGATGCCACCCGCGGCTTTGATTTCGCGCTCGTAGCGTTCGCACATGGCGCGGACGTCGTCTTCGGTCGCGAGACCATCGGGAATATGCGTGTGCGCAGGATCGACATCAACGCGATCGAAGAGATGCTCGCGCATGAAGCGGTGGTAACTCTGTAAATCGGCTGGCTGCATCGGCCAGTATTCGTCGAGGTTGAAGGTGACGACGTTCTTGAACGACAGGCCTTCTTCACGATGGAGTCGCACGAGCTCGTCGTACACGCCGGTCGGCGTCGAACCAGTCGCGAGGCCGAGGACGCACTTTTCGCCGGCGCGAGCTTTCGCGCGAATGAGGTCGGCGATTTCGCGCGCGACGGTGGCGGAGACGTCCTTCGCGCGCTCGATGACGCGGGTCGGAATCTTCTCGGCCGGTGAGGGGGTTTCCCAGTAGGCAGGCGTGCGGTTCGTGACGGACGTCACCGATGCAGGCGTGGAAGACTTCATATCGACCGGCTTCGCTCCGAGGTGCGTGTGCGCGATAGTGCTCATAGTGCGGCCGCGATGCTATCGGAAACATCGAAGATGCTGCGGCATGTTTCGACGGTTTCCGATGGTGCACGAGACGTGCACCGACATCAGATCGTGCGGGCGACCGCGAGGTACGCCTCGTACGCGCTGCGTACCTCGCGCATCGAGTCGCCTGCGAATTTGTCGAGGAACGCGCGCGCCACTTCAAACGCAACCACGTTCTCCATGACCACACTCGCAGCCGCAACCGCGCTCACGTCGCTGCGTTCGTAGGCGCTCTGCACGGGCTCGTGTGAACCGAACTCGACGCTCGGCATTCCGCGCAAGAGCGTCGAAATCGGCTTCATCGTGCCGCGAACAACAATCGGCATGCCATTCGTCATGCCGCCTTCGAGGCCGCCCGCGTTGTTCGTCGGTCGCTCGTACCCGAGGCTCGAAGTTGCCGTACGCGCTGCGTCGTACTGAATCGGGTCATGCACGGCGCTGCCAAAGCGCGCGCCGCACTCGCGCCCGAGGCCGATCTCGACCGCCTTGAACGCTTGAATTCCCATGACCGCGAATGCGAGCCGCGCATCGAGGCGATCGTCCCAATTCATGCAGGAACCAAGGCCTGGCGGGCATCCAAGGACGTGCACCTCACACCAACCGCCGACGGTGTCTTTCTCCGTCTTCGCGCGGTGAATCAACTCGACAAGCCGCGCATCAGTCGCGGAATCAGGGCAATACACCTCGCTCGCGTCACGCGCGGCGATAAGAACATCAAGCGTCTCGGCACGCACGTCGGGCGAACACCACGCGTCACACGCGCCGCGCACGAAACCGAAGACGCGAATTCCGAAC
Organism: Phycisphaeraceae bacterium; assembly: GCA_040380385.1. Lineage (GTDB taxonomy): Bacteria > Planctomycetota > Phycisphaerae > Phycisphaerales > SM1A02 > QWPT01. The sequence continues at coordinate 2,835 of JBEIJG010000007.1, forward strand.
GCATCGAGCACGCTCCGCGCGACCGCGCCCGCCGCGACGCGCGCGGCCGTTTCACGCGCACTCGCGCGTTCGAGCGTGCCGCGACAATCGGGCACGAGATACTTCAAACTACCCGCGAGATCCGCATGGCCTGGCCGCGGTCGCGTGACCGGCGGCGTCTTCGCAGGGTCGTCGATGCGGTTGTCACGATTCACCACACGCAACGCAATCGGCGAACCAATCGTGCGCCCTTGCCGCAATCCACCGAGAAATTCCGCGAGATCGGTTTCGATCTTCTGTCGCGCACCACGACCGTATCCACCCTGTCGTCGCGCGAGCTCAGCGTTGACACGGGCAGCATCGATCTCGACGTCGCTCGGCATTCCGTCGATGATCGCGAGAAGCGCGGGACCATGCGATTCACCGGCGGTTTGGTAGCGAAGTGGTCGGGACATGCGGTTTCTCGAAAGCGTAAAAACTCAAGCCTGTGTGCGCGACGCTTTCTGCACGCGACTCACGGCGCCGCGACCGCGCGCCACAGCGAGCCAGGATTTCCGCGCTCTTGGCCGCCATTGAACGTCGAGAAAATCATCGTGCGATCGGTCATCTCATCGATGCTTGAGATGAGTTCGCCGCGTGCGCGCGTGATGACCGTTGGCTTCGTAGGCTTCCCATCGATCATGCGAATTCCCCACACGGTGCCGTATTGGAAATCCGCGTAGACGTAGACGCCGTCGAGATTCGGAATCGCCGTGCCGCGGTAGACCACGCCGCCCGTCACCGACACACCCTCGCGGTGGTGGTACTCAACCACCGGCTCGATGTACGGCGGCGTTCCCTTTCCACCGGCGAACTCGTGGAATCCTTCGCGCGCGTTCCAGCCGTAATTGCCGCCCTTCTCGATGAGATCGATCTCTTCCCAAACGTTCTGACCAACATCGCCCGCCCAAAGTTGGCCGGTCTTGCGATCGAACGACATGCGCCAAATGTTGCGCGTGCCGGAGGCCCAAATCTCGGGCTTCACACCTTCCTTGCCAACGAACGGATTGTCGGCGGGCACCGCGTACGGGGCACCGTTGTCGCCCTTCTTGTTCACATCGATGCGCAGCACCTTGCCGAGGAACGTGTTCATGTTCTGCGCGTAGTGGTGCGGGTCGTTGGCCGCACCACCGTCGCCGAGCGAGAGATAGAGGTAGCCATCAGGACCGAATACGGCCGCGCCACCATTGTGATTCGAATAGGGCTGCGTCTGGGTGAGCAGCACTTCTTCGCTCGAGGGGTCAGCCGTCATACCGTCGGCCGCCACCGTGAAGCGCGAGAGAATCGAGCGACGCGGCTTCGCAGCGGTGTAGTAGCAATAGAGTTCGCGCTTGTCCGGCCAATTCGGATGGAACGCGACTGAAAGCAGCCCCTCTTCGTTGCCTTGATCATGCACGGCCTCGCGAATGTCGAGGAAGACTTTCGCTTCCTTCGTCGTCGCGTCCGCGGGGTCAGCCATGAGGATGCGGCCCGGCTGCTCGACGATGTAGATGTGCTTCGCGTCGCCAGGTCGCTGCAGCGTCTGAATCGGACGCACAAGCGGCAACTCGGGAAGAATGCGCTCGAGTCGGATGTTTGGCACCGCGGGCCCTTCGGCGTACTCGCGCGCGTCGGCTTTCGAACCACCGCCGCTCGGCTTGCGTTGCGCCGGTGCTTGTTGCGCGACCGCTGACTCGGTTGGAGCATCGGCAGCGATCTCTGTGGTCGTCGGGGTGAGGGGCGCGGTGGTCGCGAGAACGAATCCGAAAAGCGGCGCGAAGTGCATAGAGCCTCCTGAAGTGAGTCGCGATGGTATCGGTGCTCAGCCACGTGCGGCATCACCATTGTCTTTCTTTCGTTCGTACACTTTCGCGCATGCAGATCGCCACCGCCACCCTCGTTGTTGCCATCCTCGCTGCCTGCGCTCCCGCAACATTGCCGCCCCCCGCTGCGGAACCGAAGCCTGTCGCCGTCGACGCGACCAAGGAGAAGTCGGATGGCTTCATCACCCTCTTCAATGGCAAGGACCTTGAGGGTTGGATCGGCGATACGAAGGGCTACAAGGTCGAAGACGTCGGCGGAACCCCTGCAATCGTCTGCCAGCCAGGCGGCACGAATCTCTTCACGAAAGATGAATTCGGCGACTTCGAGTTTCGCTTCGAGTTTCAACTGACGCCCGGCGCGAACAACGGCATCGCGCTTCGCTGCCCGCCGCAGGGTGATCCGGCGTACGTCGGTTTCGAGTCGCAAGTGCTCGACAACACCGCGGAAAAATACAAGGGCCTCAAGGACTGGCAGTTCCACGGTTCCATCTACGGCGTCACTGCCGCGACCGCGACTGCACTCAAGCCGGTTGGCGAGTGGAATCACGAGACGATCACGATGAAGGGTCGAATGATCAAGGTCGAGTTGAACGGTGTCGTCATTGTCGACATCGATCTCGACAAGGTTGCGCCGGAAGGGAAGACGATTAGCGGCAGTAAGGTTGAAGGTCTGACCCGCACGGCTGGTCACCTCGGGTTCTGTGGCCACGGCGATCGCGTCGCGTTCCGAAATCTGCGCGTGAAAAAAGTCTGACGCGCGGGGTGGCTGCGGCCAGTATTACCCCAACCGTGCCGCGCAGAGACCCGCTCGTACCCGCTCGTACCCGGCAGTGACTCGGCACCGCGACGCTCGCGTGCATCCGCTGTACGCACAGCCGTTTCCATTCACCGTCCACGGTGCCGGGAGAGCACCCGCTCGTACCCGCTTGTACCCGCCAGCCTCTCGGCACCGTTGGGAAGCGGGCGCGAGCGCTCGTCATGAGGCGGTCGCCGCTGCGGCGGCTCCCTCGGCGTGATCCGCGCCAAAGCGAGCGAAAGCCTGCGGACGCGGCGAGGCCGCCCCGCAGGCCAGTCGCGAGCGCTCAAACTCGACGCCATCTCAGCCCGCCGCGATTCATTCGCGGCGAGGCTCGCCAGAGCGAGCAAGTTGCGAAGCAGGTTGCGAGCGCTCAAACCGCGAGCGATCAAACAACGTATTCGCGACCAAACCGGTTCGCGATGAACGCGTCGTACGACACGTCTTCCATCTTCACAAAGCCCTTCTGCGGCACTTGACCATCCTTGAGCATGTCAAGCACAGCGCAAACGCCTGCAGCCGTCGTGATCTGAATACCCGTCCAGTGCTTGCCTTGCATTTTCTTCGCAGGCACGCGGCGCGCATCGATCTTCTCAACCAAGCGGCCGTTCTCAATGCCGATCGCGACGCAGAGAATCACGATCACATCGTCATCGGTCGCAGGAATCGAGCGGTCAAACACGTCGCACAACTGCTGACGGTGATCGATGAATCCAAGATCGTTCAGCAAGAACTTGATGAGCTTGCAGTGGCCGGGGTAGCGAATCGTCTTGTAGTTGACGTTGCGCGCACGGCCCGCGAGCGACTCACCGAGCGAACCGAGCCCGCCTGAAGTGTTGAACGCTTCGTATTCAATTCCGTCGAGCGTGAATTCCTCGAGATTCTCGAGCGGTGGGATCAACGTAATCTTCCCGTCCACGAGCGCTTCACAGGGATTGCAATACTCATTGACGAGGCCGTTCGTTGACCACGTCATGTTGTACTTGAGTTGATTGGTCGGATTGCGCGGCAACGCACCAACGCGGCAGCGCAACTCATGAATCTCGCTCATCGGCTTCGCGAGGTGATTCGCAGCGATCGTGATGTATCCCGGGGCTAGGCCGCACTGCGGAATGAACGCCGTCGACGCGCCTTGCGCGAGCGCCATCACTTGCTTCGTGACTGCGACGTCTTCGGTGAGATCCAAGTAGTGCGTGCCATGCGCCTTCGCGCGCTCCGCGATGAGCGGATTGCAGAAGAACGGCGCGCACGAGATGAGGCCCCACTGGCCCTTCATCGCGGTGTCGAGATCGGCTTGCTTCGAGAAATCAGCGGTCGCTCCCGTTGCATTCGGAAGGCCGTCGATCGCCTTGCGCCACGATGCCTCGTGCGAATCAATCACATGCACGCGATAGTCGCCCGAGTGCGCGAGGAGATGCGCAGCCATTCGACCAATCTTGCCAGCACCGATGACGAGGACATTCTTCATGACGAAAACCTTTCGCGAACATTGACAATCAAGCATCTGCCCAGAGGGGCGGACACGATAGGCCAGATTGTGATCCTTGACTCTGACCGAGGTTTGGTGATCGGCTCTTCAGTACCCCGCGGTTGAGCCTGTTCAGGCGAAGCGGAACTCGATGAGCGAGAAGTCGTCGTCCCACGCGACCGCAGTACCGACACCGGGGTCGGGCTGACCCCTTCCATCGAGTACCACGCGGCGCGTTTCGGTCACGACCGCGTCCAGCACGCCTTCTGCAGGGTTTTTCGCGAGAAACGCCTCAAGTTGATCGAGACCCCAGATTCCACCGTCTTTCAGGTGGAGTTCGAAAACACCGTCCGAGAAGAGGTAAAGCCGATCGCCAGGCTCGATCGTGATGCGTTCGGTGGGCGCGTCGTAATCCTCAACGATTCCGATCATGTAGGTCGTCGATTCGAGGCGCCGCAACGTGCCACCGCGCAGAAGAAACGATGGCGGATGTCCGCCGCCCGACCACGAGAGTTCTCGCGTGCGCTTGTTGTAGATGCCGTACCAAATGGTGAAGTACATGCCATCGTGGCGCACCATTGGGAACGCCGCGTTGAGCGCTTGCAACGTGCGTGTTGGGTTAAGCACTTGCTCGCGCTCAAGCGAACCGCTCTTGATGAGATTCATCGCAGAAACGCCCATCAACGCGGGTCCAACGCCGTGACCACTCACGTCAATCACGTACATCGCAAGATGATCTTCATCGATCCAGTGGTAGCCGAAGACATCACCACCGAGCGCTTCGCAAGGAACAAAGCGCCAATCGGCATGCACGGCGCCCTCCATCGGCGGATCAAGCAGCGAACGCACATACGTCGCGGCGCGATTGATTTCCGCTTTCATGTGCGCTTCGCTCGCTTCAAGTGCACGAAACGCGGCGTTGCGTTCGAGTTGCATGCGATAGCCGCGTGAGTGGTGTCGAATGCGCGCGACGAGTTCGACCGGGTGCGGCAACTTCACGAGATAGTCGCTCGCGCCGCGCGCGAATGCTTCGGCTTTGACCGCAGGATCTTCTTTGCCCGTGAGCATGATGACGGGTACTTCGCGCGTCGCATCATGTGCGCGATACTGCACCACAAGATCGAGCCCGTTCATGCCGGGCATCTCGATGTCTTGCAGAATCACCGTCGGACGAAACTCCTCCGCAATCGCGATCGCCTTTGCAGGATCATGGACCGCGCGATACTCGCAATCGCCTTGCGTCGCAATCATGCGTCGAACAGCTTCACCGACGATCGCTTGATCATCGACAAGAAGCACGCGGTCAATGGTTCCGATGTTCTGCATGCTGTTTGCTCGCTGTGTATCGCCCGATATCACTGACAACTTGCTGAAAAGCGCTGCGTTCGTTGCTCGACGATTGTGACATCGAGTTCCTGTCGGCGCACCTCACGCATCACGGAGGAAGTCCACGCCTTGCGGAGGAAGTCCACGCATTGCGGCGACAATGGCGGGTCCGATCGCGCGAATCGGAAGGACCTCGACCGCCGCGCCGAGCCGATGCGCTGCTCCCGGCATTCCCCACACGACACTCGAAGCTTCATCTTGCGCAATCGTGTGCCAACCTGCACGACGAAGCGCGAGAAGACCCTCCGCGCCATCGCGGCCCATGCCTGTCAGAAGCACCGCGACGCCAGGCCGCGAAGACGACGCAAGCGAGATGAAGAGTTCATCCACTGATGGCTTGTGGATCTGCTCTTTCGGTTCATCACGGTATTCGAGTGTTCCGAGACGACTCAACGCAATGTGACGGTCTTCCCCTGCGACGAGGACGTCACCCGTCTGAGGCACATCACCGGCGCGCGCCAGTGCGACGCGCCGACCCGTTTCTGCCGCCAACCACTGGGCGTATCCCGCAACGAACTCCACCGACACATGCTGCACGACGAGATATGCCGCGCGCAAATCGCGTGGAAGTGAGAGCAGTACATCGGCGACGGCGCGCGGTCCGCCGGTAGAAGCACCGATCGCGACAAGAGTCGGTCGTGCGCTTTGCGGCGAGATTTCAGGCAGTTTCTTCGTGTCAACCGTTGGCGTCGCGGAACCTGTGATCGTCGGACGTAACGATGAGGATGGCGAGGATGCCGGCGCTCGCGTTGATATCGGCGTTGATATCGGCGTTGACGCTGCCGACGCCTGTCCACGAAGTTGCGCCATCCGCGCCACAAGATGCAAGCGACGCAAGAGTTCTGCACCACCAGCAACAGATCCGCCACTGCCGAGCGTCGGCGTATTCACCGCATCCAGCGCGCCAACGCCAAGCGCCTCGTACACCAAACTCGCGTTCCCCGTCACCGTCGCAGTGACAACAAGAATCGGACACGGTGTCGCGCGCATGATCGCGCGCGTTGCTTCAACACCGTTGACGCGCGGCATGATGAGATCCATCAGAATCACATCAGGGCGATCGCCTGCCGCCTTCGCAATCGCTTCATCGCCATCACGCGCAATCCACGCAATGGAAAGCGCAGGATCGCTCACCACAACGCGACGCAATGCTTCGCATGCCACCGCGAGATCGTTGACGATGGCAACTCTCATGCGCTGGCTCCAGAATCTTTGCTCGCACGCGTTTGTTTCAAGAGCACGATTCCATCGACGTCAACATCAGCTCCCGAAAGATCGCTTCCCAGAATATCACGCACCGTGTCGGCAAACGTGCTGTCTTGGAATGCTCCTTTCGTGAGATACGCCGTCGCGCCCGCTTCGAGGCCCGCGCGTCGATCTTCTTCGCGATCTTTGTAACTCACGACGATGACTGGAATCGACGTAAAACGCGGGTCTGCACGCAGCGTACGAACGAACTCGATGCCGTTCATGCGCGGCATATCGATGTCGCTGATCACGAGATCGAACAGTCCATCTCGCAACTGATGCCAACCGTCGAGTCCGTCAACCGCGGTTTCAACAGCGAATCCCATGCGCAGCAGCAGTTGGCGTTCTACCTCGCGCACGGTTGCTGAATCGTCGACAACAAGTGCACGACGCATACGCCGCGCGGAGTTCTCAATCGCGGGACGCGCACCGCGCAAACGTCCTTCGTTGAGCGCCATGCGCACCGATTGGATGATGTCTTCGGTGTCGACAATGAGTACAGGCTCGCCGTTCTCACGTACGGCTGACGCTGAAAGATGTGCGACCTTGCCCAATCGCTCATCCAACGCACGCACCACAAGATCTTCTTCGCCGACGAGCCCGTCGACTGCAAATCCATATCGCTCATCTCCGCTGCCGAGCACCACGATGTTGGCGCGATCGACATCGGTGCGCGGTTCGCCCAGTTGCAGCACGCGCGCAGCTTCCACGATGCCAATCGATGTGGTCACACTTGCAGCACGCGTCAACGAACCCTGCGTCGAACCCTGCGTCGAACCATGCGTCAAACCCTGCGTCAAACCATGCGTCAAACCATGCGCCGCATCAGCGTCTTCAAGAATGAATTGCATGCGTCCGGCGACCGCCGTGATCGCCGCGCGTTCCGGCTGCACCACGCGATCAATGCGCGCGAGTGGAAATGCCAGTGTTTCGCCGCAAACATCGACAAGTAGCGCGCGAATCACCGAGAGTGTGATCGGAAGATCGAGTTCAAACACCGTTCCTTTTCCGAGTTCGGTGTGAATGCGCGCAATGCCACCGATCTCGCGCGCGGTTGTTTGTACGACATCAAGACCAACACCACGCCCTGAATACTCCGTCACTTTCTGCGCCGTCGAGAATCCTGGCAAGAAGAGGAACTCGAGCAATTCTTGTCGATCGAGACCTGCGGCCATCTCGCTCGATGCAAGTTGCTTGCGCACGATGCGTTCGCGCAGCGCATCGAGATCGATACCGCGTCCGTCGTCTGAGACACGAACACGCAGCTGACCCGCATGATGTCGCGCTTCGACGCGCAACGTGGCCTGCGGCGACTTCCCGCGTGCCCGTCGTTCGTCTGGCAACTCGATGCCGTGATCGATCGCGTTTCGAAGCATGTGATTCAGCGGTGCATCAAGCCGCGCGAGAATGTCGCGATCGACCGGAACGTTCTCGCCGATGATCTCAAGCTTTGCATCCTTGCCGAGTGCGCGCGCGACATCACGGACAGTGCGCGGAAGCGCTGCGGTCACATCGGAGAACGGCCGCATCCGACTCGAAAGCACTTCGTGATAGAGCTGCGTCGAGGTTTCTTCACCGCGGCGAATTGCGTTCTCAACGGTCAAGAGATGCGCGAGAACGCGACCTCGGCTGCGGTCAAGAATACCTCGCGCGGGCGCGAGCAATGACGGATCGAGACCTGCGCGTCGGACGACACTTCGCAGTTGATCGAGCTCATCTTCAAGCCGCGTCAGTTCGCGCTTGAGGTCGGCAGCTTCGGCGCGAATCGCGGTAAGCCGTCGCGACTCGAGCATGGTTTCGCCCGCCAATTGCAGCAAGCGATCGAGCTTCTCCGCAGTCACGCGCACCGAACTTGCGCGCGACGACGATGGTGTCGCGGGTGTTGCTGGTGTCGCATGCGGCGACACAGCCGCGGACGCGTGTTCCTGCGGCGGCGATGTCAGTGTGCTTGCGACCACCCCATCGGAAGGCTGCGAGACGCGCGTTTCCTGATCCACCGTCGCAGGTACTTGAGGCTCAGGCGTTGGCACCGCCGGTACCTCGCGAACCCGCTGCGTTTCGGCGGCGTTTGCAGTTGCTGCATCTGTCGTCGGTGGCGCAACACGAAGCGACTCGACAAGCGCCGTCACTGCAGCGTCGTTCGCCGTCGTCCACGCGGGCACTTCAGATTCCTCGACACGCGCGAGTGACGCGAGAAGATCCGTGCCTTTCAGCAGTTGATCGATGCGAGACGCTTGAATCGCCTCGCGCCCCTTCTGCATCGCGACGAGTACATCTTCCATCGCGTGCGCGAGTCGCACCGCGATATCGAGGCCGATCACGCGCGCCGCGCCTTTGATCGAGTGTGCTGCACGCATCAGCGGCTCGACCGCCGCCGCATCGCTCGTACCCTCGAGCTGCACCAAGCCTTCGCTCAACGCCGCCGCATGCATCTCGGCTTCGCCTTTGAAGAGTTCATGCAAACTGAAGCCGCCGAGGTCGCTCATGCGATGCTCCTCGCGAAGAGTGCGCAGACTTTGGCGCTATCAAGCACCGTGAGGAGCGCGTGCCCATGCTCAGAACGAGATTCGCGGTAGACACTTTGCGCGCAACCGTCGATCGCGTGCCGCACCGTTGCGGGCGGAGCCACGAGCTCTGCGCGACGGACACGACGAACGCCTTCGACAACATCCGCTGCAAATGCCCAGCGCGCACCGACGCCGCCAATCACGATGAAATGGCTTGATTTCTCCTGCACGCTCAAGCCAAGTGCTGGGCCGAGTCGCGCAACGAGGAGAAGCTCTCCGCCGATGTTCGCGACACCTGCAAACGTCTCGTTCGAACGATGGGGAACTCGGCGCACTGGCGAAATCGGCACGACGCGATGCGTTGCTTCTGCGTCGAGCGCGAGGCGTTCCGCGCCGATGCGGAACACAAGAATGCTCGACACACCTTGATCAGTGCCGCGCGATTCATCCACGAGTTGCGCGACCAGCCGCGTGTTTTCCTCGAGATCGCGTTGACTCAACGGACGATCAAGAAGCCGCCGCATGCGCGCCAACGCCTGATCCGACTGTACGAGCGGCTGCTCCGTCGTCAGGTCAGGTTCAGCGGAGCGAGGTTGTTCCGGAGTGTCAGCCATTTTTTGTCTTGGTCGTCACGCGAGATCTGTTCTTCGTTCGTGAAGGAAGCCTATCAGGCGCGTCGATCGCGCATCGATTCGTTGGCGAGATGCACACGCAACGCGCGCATGCGGAGCCGCTCTGCCTCGGCGCCATCACCGCGCTTTTGCGCAAGTTGCGCGGCAAGTACCAGCGCCTCTTCATGACCTCGATCGATGTAGAGCGCCCTTCCGATGGCTTGCCATGCGCTGAGAAGATCGCCAGAAGCCTCCAGTTCGCGTGCGCGTGAAATGTACGACGCCGGAGTGAGTTCGTCGTCCACGGGCTCAGGATTGCACACGGGCTCGTGTGCACGCTCATGCGCCGTTGCATCAGCGGGTCGTGACAGAGCACGCATCGGACTCTTCACCATGCGTGATTGCAAGTTCGATGGATCGTGCGCTGCACGTTCGGTCGCCGTTCCTTGCGTTCTCTTCGCCGACAACGCGAAAACACCAGCTGCTGGCAACGGCGCAAAACCCGTCGCTTCCGCGGCAGCGAATGTCTCAGAGTGCCCGACGAGCAGCACACCATCTTCCGCGAGAATCTCTGCGAATCCTCGGAAACTCCGCGCGCGCGTTTGATCATCGAGATAGATCGCGACGTTGCGAAAGAGAATCGCGTCGTAGCGTGCACGACGTGCGACACACTCTTCAACCATCGCGACGACATCGATCACACGTGGTCGAATGACGGCGCAGACTTCACGCTTTGGAATCAGTACAGCGTCGTCACGATCAAACCAGCGCTCAGCCCATTCTGGCACGCCACTGCGGACCTCGAGCCCCACGAAACGCGGCTCGCCTGTGAAAACGTGCGGATTCCGATCCACAGCATCGATTTCAATGCGACGCGCTTCGGTCGTGCCATCCAACCCAGCCGTGCCCGCTCTGAGTGCGCAGGCGACCGAGATCGGTTCACACCAACCGCCGCAACCAGCAATCAACACGCGAAAGACTCCCGTTTCGCTGCTCGCAACGCGCGTGCGCAAGAATGCGTAACTCTCGGGATAGCGAAAAAGCCACGTTTCTGGCGGCGAAAACAGGCCTTCAACACGCGCGTACTCCGTCGCGTCATCAGCGATGCGAACAACAAGCGCTTCGGTCGATGGCAGACGCAGTTCTTGAGCGCGAGATATGAGATGCGAAGCGAGACGTGCGCGAGAAAGAAGCGCTGGCGGAAACGAGCTTGACGCGACAAGCCGGTGCAACAGCGCGTCGAGCGCAGCGGCCGAAGGCTCAAATCGTGCACGATGACGCGCTTCATCGCTCGGATGGCGAGCGTTCACCCAAGCCCCCCATCCACGCTCGACGCCGGAAGTTCGCGCAACGCAGCATCGCCTTCGAGAAGTCGTCGACATCGAAGCAGTTGTAGCGTTCCGTCCTCATCAACGACCGTCGGTCCGAGATGCGGCGCCCCCGCAAACGAGAATCCGTCGTGCGCGCCAGGTGCGCGGAAGTCACGCACCGCGAGGCCTGCGACCTCTGGAACGAGTAAACCCACCGATCGCGTCGCACCTTCGAAAAGATCACCTTCGAGGCGAAGCACCACGATACGGGTTCCCATGCGAATACTCGTCGGTTGACCATCAACAATGACCGAAAGATCGACGAGCGGCAGCAGTGCTCCGCGCAGATTGAAGAGACCAAGCAGCCACTTGGGACCAGTGCCTGCGGGGCGATATTGCACGGCCGGCAGCACTTCGACAACTTCCGCGGCATCAAGCGCAAATCGCTTCCCCGCGACCGTCACGAGGACGACAGGCATCGGTGCAGACATCACGGTTTCTCCGCGAAATTTGTCGATGCACGCATGGTTGGAATCGATTCCGCATGCACCGATGACGCGTTTGTGGATGGAGCTTCTTCAACCAATCGGAAGCGTTCCACAGCGTCTTGGAGCACTGCGACAGCGTGCGAGAGCTCGCTCGCAACGCGGCTGAACTCCGACACACTTGCAGTCGTTTGTCGCGCACCATCCGCGACTTGTCGTACGGCGCCTTCGATCTGCGCGACGCCGGTCGCTTGAGCCGCCATGCCTGATTCCACTTCAGAAAAGCCTGCGACGGCCGCGTTCATCTCCGTGATGATGCCACCAAGATTATTCGCGACGCGCTGCACATCCGACGTGCCACCTCGCATATCGCGTGTGAAGCGCGACATCTCGGTGACACCCGCTGCAACCGCATCTTGCATCTGCTGCACGATTCGCTCGATGTCGGTTGTTGCCGACGCCGTCTGATCCGCGAGCCGTCGAATTTCACGTGCAACGACGAGGAATCCGAGACCTGCATCACCTGCTTTTTCAGCCTCAATCGCGGCATTGACCGAGAGCAAGTTGGTCTGCTCCGCGACCTTGGTGATCGTTTCAACCACCGCATTGATCGCCGATGCCTTCTCAGAAATCACCTGCAATCGATCGCCAATCTCTGCGGTCGATGCGTCAAGCCGTGCCATCGTCGATGCCATCGCATCGAGTCGCTCGCGGCCAGCGCCCGCAGATTCCGCCGAGCGTCGTGCACCTGCATCGACGGAGCCAACCGTGCGCAACAATTCGCTTCCAGTCGCGGAAATTTCGCGAATCGCTGCGGCGATTTGCGCGGTGGATCCACCAAACGCAGCCGCGGCCGCTTCTTGTTGGCGACTTGTCGCCGAGAGTTCAACACTCGACGAAGCGAGCCGCGTGGCAGCCGTACGCACACTGCCAACGATATTTGAAAGATCATCGTTCATCCGACCCATCGCGCGCACGAGTTCCGCAGATTCATCCGAACCTGCTTCGTCACGCACACGCTGCGAAAGATCTCCCGAAGCAATGCGCACCGCCGCATCTTGTGCCGTGCGAACGCGTCGACTGATGCCAACGACAAGCACCAGCAAAAGACTCACGATGACAGTGATACCCACGAGTGCCGTGATCATGTTCGCGGCAAAAAGCCACGAAAGCTGCGCGAGGACTGCACTTGATGGCTTGCGAATGACCAACCGCCAATCGCCCGTCGGCACCGTCGCCGAGACAAAGAACGCAGATTCGCCAGACGCCGGATCGACACGTTCTTCAAGACGCACACCTTGCGCAGGCACTTCATTGAAAATCGCCGCCAAGGGCGAGCGTGCGACTTCGGTCGTCTTGAGCGTTACGCCGCCAGCGCGATCGGTGGTCGCGGCGATGTAGCGCCCGCGCGTTTCGAGGAAAATGTCCGCACCGAGCTCATCCGCAATCGCGCCAACACGCTCTTGCACTTCTGTCAGCGCGACATCAAGTCCCGCAACACCGACAAACTTGCGATCGATGATGATCGGCACCACAGTTTCGATGATGTCGGTGCCGAGATATTCGTACGGTTTCGTAATCACCGCATCACGCACACCCGATCGCTCGTAGCGCGACTTCGGAAAGCGGTACCACAAACCGTCGTCATCTTCGACCTCTTGGAGTGGCTCAACACGCACACCGCCAATAGCCTTCGCATCGCGCTTGAAATAGGGATAAAAGCGACCGCCCTCTCCGAGAGCTTCGGCGGGGATGCCTTCTCCCGCGCCTTCTGCGTCACGGCCGTCAGCGTTCGGCTCGTAGCCAATGTACGCCGCATAGACATCGGGATTCTCGCGAATGATGCGCTCAAGAAGCGTGAGCGTTTCGGCGCGCCGACCGAACTGACCGCTCTCTTGCGAGAACGCCATCAACTCGACAAGCCGCACCGTTGTTTCGTTGCGAATGTCGATTTCCTTCGCGGCGAGTTCGGTGGCATTGCGCAAGTCGCGCTCAACGCTCGCGCTGAGATTGTTCCACGCACGAACGCCGTTGAGAACCACGACGCCTGCAACAACAAGTGCTGCGGGAAGAACGCCGAAGAGCATGCTTCGACCAAGGAGCGAGCGATGAAACACAGGGCGCACGGCCATTCGTGCAATGTAGCCTCAATCGAGCGGGCGCTTGCCGCTTTCGTCAGCCTCATCGCTCCAACGGACGCGAATCGGACGATTGCGGAGGCTCTCAGGAAGAAGTGCGCGGAGCATTTCAACGACCGTCGCTCGTGCCTTCTCGCGCACCTCAAACATCGCAAGATCAGACGAAGCCTCGCGAACGACCGCGGCGCGGATCGCCGCAAGTGCCTCATCTCGGGCCTCATCGTCGCCGACCACGTGATCAGCCCAATCGCGGTCGATTTGGATCTTCATCCGCTTTGGATCACTTTGCACTTCGACAAGCGTTGCATCGACCTGTGGCGGTGGAAGCACCACGACAACTTCGCCGTCGATCCCTTTGAAATCGCCCGAGATTTCTGCTCGCACACGCCGACCGTCGGCTTCGAGCGGAATCACGTACTGCACGCGGTTTCCCTCGGCGAGAATCTCGACTTTCGTACGCCCAACCTCAATCTTCCATCCTGGCCCGATCGGGACGAGCCATGCGCGCACGGTCGCTTCGGTCGGCGTACTCGCGTCGACACGCACGGCGATCTCGCGGGTCGCCACCTTGAGTGCCGGTGCCTCGGTCAACTTCCCGAGTGCGGAGATAAACTTCGCTTGCGTAGCGGCCGCAGTCGGCGTCAGCGTCGGTAGCAGCACGAAGATGACGACGGCCGCGATGATGAGAAGGAGCGCAAGCCCAATGGCGAGCGTTCCTCCGCCGAGACATCCAGCGACCGTGAGCCATGGACGATTCGTTGCCAACGACTGCGGTTGTTCCCGTCGAACAGGTTGCGGCTCGCGAGCGTTCATGCGTCCATCGTACGATGGACTTCATGCAACCGCCGATCCCTTCCAACGGCCCGAAGGCGCCGCCTCCGCCGCAAACCTCGTCGGAAGAGCCGCCACGCGAGCCGACGAATAAGCCGACGAGTCAACCGACGAATAAACCGACGAATCAGCCGACGAGCAGGCTGAAGAAAGTCGTTGCAGTCTTGGTCGCGTGCGTCAGTGCGCTCTATCTCATCAATCCAACGCTTGGGCTCTTCGAGTTGCTGCCGGATGCGTTGCCGCTCATCGGAAATCTCGATGAAGCATTTTTTACCCTTGCGCTCGTGAGCGCCCTCGGTGCGCTCGGCCTCGAACTTCCATTCTTGCGACGCCGATAGTCGATCGCGATCGCGATCATCGCATCGGGCGCTTGACGCGTGATCACGAAGTCCGCATTCAAAGTACAGCGCAGCGCAGGCCGACTGTGTCGACTTCAAAGTCGAAGGCGCGAGCGCGCGGATGCTGCGGATTTCGCGCGATGTCCGCGCGAAGTCGCTCCGCCGAGCGCGCGTCGTTCGCAAGCAACAGCATGAAGCCGCCGCCACCTGCGCCGGCGAAACACCACGCCGCGAGCTCTTTGCGCCAGCGCTTCGCCAGTGCGTCGAACATCGGCGGAGACGAACCTGGATCAATCTGTCGCTTGCATCGCATGTAACGATCGAGTTGTTCCGCGAAAGAAGTCGCATCGCCGCGCGTCAACGCATCACGCATCGACCACGCATTTTCGCGGAGTCCCGCCACCGCTTCCATCGCCGATCGCTTGTGCGTGAGGTGATTCCACACGACGTTTTCGAGGATGTTTTTCGCCATGCGACGCTGACCGGTGAAGTAGAGCACCGATCGCGCGGAGAGTTCGCGCACAAGTCGATCAGGTACAACGAGTCGCGATGCACGAGGTCGCTGATCGTTTCCAGGCAGCGTGTCTGCCATCTTGAATCCACCAACAACGCCGCCAACTTGATCTTGCCAACCACCGCGCGTCGAGAGCATCTGCTCCAGCGCACTCGTTGCCGCGAACAACTCTTCTGGCGAACGCTCGCGACCAAAGACGCGATCAAGACATTGGATCGTCGCGGCGCCAAGAATCGAACTCGTGCCGAGGCCGGAACCCTTCGGCACCGCGGAAAACATCGTGATGGAGAGACCACCGCCGATGGCGCGAAGCCACTTCGAAAGCGAGGCTTTCGCATCCGATGGTGCGGCGCCTGTCAAAACGAGCGCGTTCTCTGCAAGGCTCGACCAACGTGTCGGGTCGTTGCGCGTCGCGAGGTCTTTCATCGAGCGAATCACGCGCGTTTCACCGAGATCTGTGCTCGTGATGCGAATGACTGGCTCATCGCCGCCCGCGACTTCATCGAGCTTCGCCACAACTTGAATCGGAAGTTGTCCGCGCAACGTGACCGCAACATTGACGACGCTTCCACCAACCGCGTTACAGATTGGAGGCGTGTCGGTCCAACCGCCCGCGAGATCGACACGCACTGGCGTTGAGGTCCAAACCGCTTGGTCTTCGAGAATGGCAGCACGGACCGGACCTGATGGAAGATCGACATGCGAGAGGACCGCATCGCCCACTGCTGCAAACGCCTGCGCGCGGAAGGCTTCGGCCTGCTGCATGGATCGCTTTCCGAGACTCGATGCGACGCACGACATCGTGGCCGACGCGTGCGCGCGAACGAGCGGCGCCGAAATCATGCGCATTGGAAAATCCTGCTCGTTTTCGACGATGACACGGCGCATGTCGGTCGGCATTTGCAGCATGCGACGATGGAGTTCTGCGAGCGTTCCATCGTTCGCAGCGTGCGCAAATGCAATCGCCGGATACGAAACACCGAGGTCCGCAGCGCTCATTGCGCGCGCGGCCATGCGTTGCAGACTGCTTCCTCGCGCGACAATTTCACCGATGGAAACGCGCGGCGTGTTGCGCCACGAATCTGGCGCCCGCTTTCCCTGCCACATCCACTCCAACGCTCGATGTGCGTTGATGTCCTCGTTCTTGCGCGCAGCGCCTCTCGTTGGGCGGCCCGTTGCGTCGCTCGTTGCG
Source organism: Phycisphaeraceae bacterium (assembly GCA_040380385.1). Classification (GTDB taxonomy): domain Bacteria; phylum Planctomycetota; class Phycisphaerae; order Phycisphaerales; family SM1A02; genus QWPT01. The sequence continues at coordinate 19,479 of JBEIJG010000007.1, forward strand.
CCGCGCTTTGCACTCTTCATTGCGTCCACGACCCAGAGCCGTGCATCCCACAGTGTTCCGTCGCCTGCGATGACATCCGCCGCCGCGATACGCGCTTTCCGCAGAAAATCTACAAACGGACGACCAAAGAATGTGCCGCCTGCATCGAGTCGCGTCTTGAAGTCATCGTCGATGCCGCACGCAAGATGTACCGCCTCAGATCGATGATCCTTCCCATGGCACGCAAGTTGGAAAAGAGCCACTTCCGGCGGCAAAGAAACGCTTTTCGCGACGACACCACACACGATGTTGTTCCCGCCGAGTCGTGCATTTTCAATGACGCTCGCGTCGACAATCGCGCCGCCTTCAGCCACAAGCGCATGCGTGACGCGCGCATCGAGCAGCGTGGGCTCGATCTTCGAACGAACATCAAGCGCCGGAATGGGACACGAGTGCGGCGTGACTCCGAAGCGCGCGATCTCGGCGTTCGGCCCGCAGAGCGCGCTGAGCATTTCACGCATCGAACCGATATGGAGAAAGTCACCAACATCGGCATTCTGCACGCGAAATGCCGTGCCGCGCATCGAATCAAAGAGATCGCCAAGCGGCTGTGTTCGTTCGGCGGCGCGTCCACCGCTGGCACAAAATTCGAGATACTCCGCGCGACGAGTTTTCTGCGGAAATGCCATCGCAATTTCGCGATAGAGGTCGATCTGCGGCAATTCCGCGCGTGATGCGCGATCCGCAAGTCCACCTCGCGTCAACACGATTTTTCCCGCGCGAAGACGAACACCTGCGCCCATCAAAAGCGCTGCGATCGAGACGGGATCGAAAGAGAAGAGCCCGAGATCGACAAGTGCGCGGCCATCGCGGGAGAGTGCTCGAGCCGCGCGCAGTTGTCGAAGATCTGGCTTCTGAAGAAATGCATCAACCCTGTCACCTCGACCGCGCACGAAAACGCCGTGTTTCGACGCGCGTTCCGCGCTCGCCCACTGCGCAACTCCGATGATCCCCGCGCCCTCAAACTGCACAGGATCACGCGCCAATCCAATGACGGCGTCACCTGCTCCGACAAGAACTTCTCCTCCCCTGCGCGCGGGAAGCGACGCCATGTCATCGAGAAGCACATCAAAGACACTCGCACAGACGCCGCCGCGCGTCGATTTCGGAATCGGCGCGAAGATTTTCCCTTCGACCGCGTACATCGGTAAACGGCGCGAATCGCCGCCGGAGTGAAGGATGAGCACGCGTTCGTCGGTGAAAATCTCGGCCAGCGAACGCGCGCGTTTCACTTGAAGGACGCGCCGCGCAACCTCCGCGAGTGCCAAGATTGTCGCCGCACCTGATCCAATCCGTGCATCACACGCGTCGGCGATTGCAAACGCGTGTCGAACGCGCGTTGCGTTCACGCGCATTGACTCATCGGCGAAGCGATCTCGAAGTTGGCCCTCGTACGCACTCGCCTGCCGCTCGTTTGCGGCGGTGAGGACAAGCCAGTCAAAGTTCGGTTGTTCTGCGCGCGCTGCATCCATTGAAAGCAAGGTAACGGATGCCGCACATCGCCGATCATTCGGCTACCTTCTCGGTATGCGCGTTTTCGCCCAAGCCCTTGATCTCGTCGACGATCCCGCGCGGATTGAGGAGTACATCCGTCACCACACGTCGGTGTGGCCGGAAGTGACCGACGGGCTGCGCGCGATCGGGATTCGCGGCATGCGTATTTGGCGCGGTGGAACGCGGCTTTTCATGCTCGTCGAGACCGACGACGACTTCGACCCTGCGCGCTACCAAAGTTACGCGAGCAACCCGCGCACGCAAGAGTGGGACGCACTCATGCGCACCTTCCAGCGCCGCACGCCTTTCGCGCGCGAGGGCGAATGGTGGTCCCCGCTCGAAGAGATCTTCGATTTGGCGGCGTTCCCCGCGCACGCGGGAGGTGCACGATGAGTCGTACCGAAACAAACAGCGCGGAAACGACGCGCATCATCGGCGCAACACTTGAGTTTCACGGCGCTGCCGGCGAAGTGACAGGCAGTTGCACGCTTGTTCGTACGCCGAAGGCGCGCATCGTCATCGACTTTGGCATGTTCCAAGGTTCGCCCGCCGACGAAGCACGCAACGCCGTCGCGCCAGAGATCGACTTTGCGCTCGTTGACGCCGTCGTCGTCACGCACGCACACATCGATCACTGTGGCCGCCTTGCGATGCTGCCGAGCCTCGGTTTTCGCGGGAAAATCTACGCAACGACCGCAACGCATGAACTCCTTGGCCGCGTGCTGCGATCGAGCGCGAAATTGCAACGCGCTCGCTTTTACGAACGTTCGAGCGGAAGTGCGCCCTGGGGTCGCGCATTGATGCCCGGAGAGGTTGCCGGCCCCGCGCCTGAGTTTCCGCCCGCGCAGCGCCTCTTCGACACGCCTGATGTGCGCGAAACGATGGAGAAGATCGAGGGCGTTCCGCTCGATCGCGAGGTGAAGATCGCTCCGCATGTGGCACTTACGTTCCGCAATGCTGGTCACACGCCGGGCGCCGCGAGCGCGGAACTTTCGATCGGCGTCGGCGCCGATCGTCGCGTGCTGTATTTCACAGGCGATCTTGGCGCAGATCGCGAGGGACATGTCTCGCTTCTCGCCGCACCGCACCGACCTGCGAACGCCGACGTCATCGTCGTCGAATCAACGAATGGCGAACGTCAGCGCGGACAACTGCCCGATCCCGACGAAACTCTGGCAGCGATCGTTGCGGAAGCTGCGCAAAAGCGGCTCAAAGTGCTCGCGCCGGTGTTTGCGCTCGGCCGCGCACAACTGCTCGTGCATCGCCTCGCGCGGCTCCACGCAAAGGGTCTCCTGCACGGACTCAACGTCTACGTCGACAGTCCGATGGCGGTTTATGGCATCGAATCGCTGTACAAGCATCCCGAGTATCTCGCGCCTGATTTACGCGACTCGGTGCGCGCAGGTGGCGCGCCGCTCTGGTTCCCTGAATTGCACTACGTGCTTTCGAAGCGCGAATCGATGGCGATCGATCGCATGGTGCATGGCGGCATCATTCTAGCGGGCAGTGGATTCATGGACGCAGGCCCGATGCTTCGCCATCTCGAAGAGTCGCTCGATCGCGAAGATTGCATGGTGCTCCTCGGCGGATATCAACCTGAAGATGGCTTCGGCAAGCGCATGCAACGCGGCGCTGATCGCGCGCAATTCACGGGCGGCAAGGTGGTACCGATTCGCGCATCCACGTCGCGCGTCGATGGCCTCTCGGGTCACGCGTATCAAGATGATCTCGTACGGTGGTTCTCGCGACTCGATCGGAAGCCCGCGCGCGTGATCCTCAACCACGGTACCGACGCAGCACGCGCGACACTCGCGGGACGGCTCACTGCAGAAATCGGCCTGGCATGTACCGCCCCGAAGCCGCTCGAAGAAGTTGTGGTCTGAGCACAGCGAAAACAGCGCAACTTTCGCTCATTTTGCAGAGTTGCTCCGAAGAGATGCGCGCGTTGCTTCCATCGCTTCGCCCCGCCTGAGTCACCGCACATGCCCGACTGGTCGCACGAACTTCCACCGCTGCCGACGAACCCTGCGCGCGTACTTCTCTTCATCGCGATGGAGAGCGAAGCCGCGCCGATCGCGCACGCGTTGCGTTTGCATGCAGGACGTGGAAGTCTCGGCAGCGCGCAAATCGAACTCTGCAATCCGGGCCGCGACACCGCGACCTCGTGTGATCGCATCGGTCCGGTCTACGCTGCATGGGCGCTCACGCGCGCCATCGCGGTCGCGAAGCCCGATCTCGTGGTCAACATGGGTACCGCGGGCGGTTTCGCGGCGCAGGGCCTCGGTATTGCCGACTTCGTCCTCGCGCGCGACACGATGTTTCACGATGCGCGCGTCGCGCTCGCTGGTTTTGACGCCGTCGCGCGGGCGCACACTCGACTCTCTCCGCAAGATGCCCAACTCGATGCGCTCGCGGAAGCTATCAGCGCGCGCGTCGGACTCGTCTCTTCTGGTTCGAGCCTCGACGCGACATCCGACGAACTCGCGCAATTTGCCCGCCTGCGAACGCTCGCGAAAGACATGGAACTTGCCGCACTTGCGGCGGTCTGCGCGACGGAACACGTTCCGCTCATCGCGCTCAAAGGCGTGACCGATCTCGTCGATCAACACGAGCCCGCGCACGAAGCGTTCGTTCGCAACCTCGCGCGAACCTCTGGGCGGTTGGCGGATGCCGCACCGACGCTCCTCCGAGCCCTCGTCAGCCGGTAGCGGACTGCGCCCATCGTCGCGACGAGGTCCGAAAGCCTCGACCGAGGTCGGCGGTCTACCCCCCTGCAGTGCCCCCCGGACGGCGTTTGGAATCGGAACTCCCCAATCCGGAGTTGAACTGAACACACGCGCGGCGAGAATCCGGTAAGGCGGGCCGCCGCTGATCCGGTCTCTGCTCTCAGAACGAATCAACCTCGAGGAATCATGCCATGACCTGGAACACCTTGTCCCTTCTCCTTCCGCGCGCCGCGCACCTCGCCGCGGCACTCGTCGGCACGGCAGCCATCGGCGGGAGCGAGCCCATCGTGCTTTACACGAACGCCTCAGAGAACGCCGACGTCTCGTTCGTCTTGAGCCGAGACGG
>JBEIJG010000008.1:0-21798 GCA_040380385.1 Phycisphaeraceae bacterium
GTTCCGTGCGTCTGCAAGTCACTCCGCCTCCGACGATGGCGCTTGAAGAAGCAGTGGTGGCGATTCAAGCGGAACTCGAAGCGGCACGCGCGGATGGCTCGCTTCCGCCGGGCGTCATTGCGGATGTTGCCGGTACGGCGAGCGCGCTTGCCGAAGTACGTAAGGAACTCGTCGGCGGCGGAAGCTCGCTGAGTTTCATCACGAGCACGGTCTTTCTCGCGCTGCTCGTGTGCTACCTCGTGATGGCGGTGCTCTTCCAGAGTTTCCTGCTGCCGTTTGTCATCATGTTCAGCGTGCCGCTCGCAGCGGTTGGTGGATTTGCCGCGCTCTTTGCGGTGTTCATCATCAGCCTCACGAGTCCGACGCTGCCGATGCAATCACTCGATGTGCTCACGATGCTCGGCTTCGTGATCTTGATCGGCGTCGTCGTGAACAACGCGATTCTGCTCGTACACCAGACGCTGAATTTCCAGCGTGGTACCGCTGACGAAACACCGTCCGATGCGGCATTCCGTGGTCTTCCTGATGCACCAGCGGTGCGTGAAGGCGGTCCACTGCCGCTGCGCGCGGCGATCGCAGAAAGCGTCCGCACACGCGTGCGGCCGATTCTGATGAGCGCGTTTACGAGTGTCGCAGGACTGTTGCCCCTGATCTTTGCGCCAGGCGCAGGAAGCGAGCTCTATCGCGGCCTTGGCGCTGTCATGGGCGGGGGACTCATCGTCTCGACGGTCTTCACGATCGTGGTGGTGCCGCTTGTGATGGCCGTCCTTGTGCGCGACCGCAGCGCGAAAGTCGCGTGAGCGCTTCGGGAAAGTCGCGTGAGCGCTTGAAGGAAGCGAAGCCTTACTTTCGTGCGCGCAGAAGAAGAACGCGGAGTGCTTCCGAAAGTCGTTCGATCGTGAATGGTTTCTCAAGCTGCGCCACGAATGGCGCATCTTCTGCTGCCGCAAGTTCCGCGCGATCAAGTCGACCGCTCGCGAGGATGACGCCGAGATTGGGATACGCAACCGCGATCTTGCGCGCGAGTTCGATGCCGTCCATGTTTGGCATGTGAAGATCGGTGATCACGCCGTCGATCGCGTTCATCGGCTCGGCAAGGGCCGAGAGTGCGCTGACTCCATCGACCGCCACGCGCACTCGGAAACCGATCGCCGTGAGGATTTGTCGCACGACTTCTCGCACGGATGGTTCGTCTTCAACAACGAGAATCGTTTCACCTCGACCGCGGAAGGGAAGCGCGGGGTTGACGTCATCGTCGACTGCGGCGATTCCAACTGCTTCCGGAAGATAGACGCTGAACGTCGAACCGAATCCTGGTTGTGTGGCGACGCGCATGAATCCGCCGTGACTTCGCACAATTCCCATCGCGGTCGAAAGTCCAAGTCCCGTTCCCTGTTCAGGGCTTTTGGTGCTGAAAAACGGCTCGAAAATGCGTTCGAGAAGTTCGGCAGAGATACCGCTGCCAGAGTCGGTCACCGACCAACGGAGATAGCGCCCCGGCGAGCAATCATCGTACTCGGCGGCTTCTCGCGTGGAAATACGGATACCGGAAAGCTCAATCGTGATCGCGCCGCCCGCGGGCATCGCGTCGCGCGCATTGACGCAGAGATTGAGAAGCACTTGGTGCAGTTGTGTGGAATCACCGATGATGCTCGGGAGTTCATCGCTGACCGAGAATCGCAATCGGATGTTCTTCGGGAACGTGCTGCTGACGATTTGCTCGAGTTCACGTGTGAGTTTGCGCGGATCAATCGCAATGCGTTCGCCATCGACACCTTTGGCAAAGGTCAAGAGTTGCTGCACCATCGATGCGCCACGACGCGTACTTGATTCAAGAATATCGATGAGGCGCACAGCATCTGGAGCCTGTTTTCGCAGCAATCCGCACGCAAGCATGATCGGTGCGAGCGCGTTGTTGATGTCGTGCGCAACACCACCGGCGAGCGTGCCGAGACTTTCAAGACGTTTCGCGCGGAGGCTTCGCTGATCTGCCTGTCGCAGTTGTGTGATGTCTTGACCGACACCCACCATTCCGGTGATTTCGCCTTCGGCACCGCGACGCGTTCCAGCATTGAGGAGCACGGTGACGCGACGCCCATCCTTTGTTTCGAGCGGGAACTCGAAGTTCTCGGTTTCAACGCCACCCAACGCGCGATCGAGCACTTCCTTCACCGCGAGCTTGTAGCCAGGACTTACGAAGTCCACGAGATCACGATCAAAGACGTCCTCTTTGCTGAAGCCTGTGAGTCGCTCGGCACTGCGATTCCACTCGTTGACTTTGCCGCGGACGTCTTTGCCGAAGATCGGGGCATTCGCGGTTTCGATAAGCCGACGGAGGTCGTTTGCCGCCGACTGTGCAGCGCTTTCAGCACGGCGGCGATCATCGATGTCAATGCAAGAGCCAACGAGTTCCTTTGGATTCCCTTCTGAATCGCGCGTGAGCAAAATGCTGTCGCGAAGCCAGCGATACCGTCCGTCAGCGTGAAGGAATCGATACTCGTACGACACACTTCCGTGCACGAGGGTGGACGCCCTTGCGATGAGTGTGCGTGCGCGATCGTCCGGATGCAGTCTCTGTGCCCAAAATTCTGGAACGGTCAGAAAGTCGACCGCGGGGTAGCCGAGAAATTCGCGAATGTTCGGGCTGACGTACGTCGCAGGAAACCCATCGCTGACCTGACAACTGAAGAGAATCGCGGGGCTCGACGTGATGAGATATTGAAGTCGCTTCTCGCTGCGATTGAGTTCGGCGGTGCGATCATCTACGAGCCGCTCGAGCTGTTGATTGAGTGCGCTAAGCTCCGATTCAACGCGTACGCGACGCTCGTTCTCGAGGAAAATCAGCACAATCGCGCTCACTGCGACGAGAAACTCTTCCTCGTCGTTGGTCCAGCGTCGTGGTTCGCCCACGTGCTCGCAGCAGAGGACGCCCGCAAGGTGATCTCCGAGTCGAATGGGGCAATCAAAGATCGATGTGATGCCGTTTGGGGCGAGGTACTTCTCGGTGAGGCTTGAAGTCGCGCCATGCTGACGTGCATCATTGGCGCGAATCGGCAACAAGCCCTCGATCGCCTCAAAGTAGGCGGGGTAGTCGCTTCGACACAGAACTTCGCCGGAACGCGCTCGGGTCGAGTGGCCCTCGACGATGTAATTGCATGTGATTTGCGTGTGGAGATCGTCGAAGAGCCAGACGCTGACGCGTTCGACTTTCAGCGATTGCGCGACCTTCCTTGTGACGAGTTCAAGAAAGACATCGCGATTGCGGTTTGTGTTTGCGCGCAAGATCGACAGCACAGAATGAAAGAGTCGACGTTGTTCACGGAGACGATCAAGTGTGCTCCGTGCACGATCGCGTGGTTTGACTTCGCGGAAAATGCCGCGCGTGGCGTACGGTTTACCATGCAAGAATCGTGCTGTGACGCGGCCCTCGAGGTAGACGGGTTCGCCCGACTTTGCGAGGAAAGTCACCTCTAGGAGCTCGATGTTTTCGCCCGCAAACAGTCGGCCGAGATAGTGCACACAATGCTCGTGACTTTCTGGATGAAGCACGTCGAAGATATTGAGGTCAGCCGCTTCTTCCGCGGAGTACCCCAGTCGCTCAAGCCATGCGCGATTCACGAAGCGAATGCGACCATCGGGCCACACGCTCTGCACGAGATCATCGACGCCCTGGAGGAGGTCGAGCAGATCAGCCGGATCAGCGAGATCTACGAGCTGGGGAAGCGCTGCTGATTGAAGTACTGGTGTTTGAAGATCGAATTCAGCTTCCGGCATGACAACTTTCCATCAACAGGGAAAGAACACCAACAGATCGGAGTGGTTCTCCTTGTGGAAGACGTGAGACCGCGCAAAGATCAGAACGCGGGGTTCAGAATGAGCACTCGACATCCTGGCGAAGTTGTCGAAGTCAGCCCGGGTATTTCGTCACACAAAAAGCACCAGCACCCCAGCGCCCACCAGAGCGCGAGATGCGAAAGTTACGAATTCAGGTGCGCGACTCCCATGGGGCGGGTTCCCGCTTCCCCAAACGCGATGATTCGAAGCCGAGTCGTCGCGCGGATCAGCGTGTCGACGCGTGTGCGACGAGCATCGAATACGGCGGAAGCGTCGTTCGTCCGCGTACGGCCGTGAGCGCCGCAACGCCAGCACGCGTGGCATCCACAACAACGATCCATTCGCCTGCAGGAAGAGTGACTTCAAGCGGACGTGGTTCGTCGTTGTATGCGACAAAGATCTGCTTCCACGAGTCGTTCGCGACGCGGCCATCGAGCGTGAAAGCGACGGGGCGTTCCGTGTTCGCGAAGGTGAGAGCCTGGCGAATCTGCGCGTCGTCGGTCAGCCGGAACGCAGGATGCGCACGGCGCAATTCAATGAGTCCACGCGTGAAATCAAAGATGTCGGCGTATGCGCTCTTCCGCGTCCAACCGAAATCGTTGATTTCATCGCCCGCGTTGTAGGAGTTGTGGTTGCCTTGCTTCGTACGAGCAAAGTCGCAGCCGCCGTGGATGAACGGAATTCCCTGGCTCGTGAGCACAATGCCGAGTGCGAGTTTCTGCATCGCGCGACGATTTTCGTCAGACGCGTTGGGCGCGGTCTTCGTGATCTTGTCCCACAAAACGAGGTTGTCGTGTGCGCTCGCGTAGTTGACTGTTTCCGTTGGTTCGGTGGTGAAGTCGTCGATCGCGCCGGCGACGCCGCGTTTGATCGCACCAGTGTCGCCACCTTCACCCGTCGCAAATCCGACCGCGGTGCCGTCGAGATCGCCGCGAATCGCGTTGCGGAGGTGGTCGTTGAAAACCGCAATGGGAAGGCCTTTTTGCGCGCCCTTGCCGAAGTGCGTGGGTCCGCCACCGGTCCAGGGTTCTCCATAGAGCGTTGCATCTGGACGAATCGCCTTCACACGTTCGCAGATGGCGCGCACGGTTTCGGGCTTGTGGCAACCGAGGAGATCGAAGCGGAAGCCGTCGACGCGATAGTTGCGCAGCCAATGCTCGAGACTATCGAGGATGTACTCGCGGGCCATGGGCCGCTCGTCGGCGAAACCGTTGCCGGTGCCTGAATCGTTGGTCAGTCTTCCATCACGCGTCGTGCGGAAGAAGTAGCACGGGACCGCGGCACCGAAAGGAGAATTCGGGCCGGCATCCGACGTGTGGTTGTAGACGACATCGAGAATGACGCGGATGTCGGCCGCGTGCAGCCGCGTCACCGCGGTGCGTAGATCGCGAATCGCAGAGAACGGATCGTTCGGACTTGTTGCGTAGTTTGACTCTGGAACATTGAAGAGCGTTGTCCAGTAGCCCCAGTTGTACTCGTCAGTTTTTGCCGTGAAATCGTGGATCGGCAAGAGATGAACCGCGGTGATCCCGAGGTCTTTCAAGTGATCGATACCACTCGATGGTGCGCTCGTCGTCGCAGGTGCGCTGTGGGTGAGGCCGAGGTACGTGCCGCGCGTGGCGTCGTCGACCCGACGATCTCGTTGCGAGTAATCGCGCACATGCACCTCGTAGATGATTTCATCGGTTGCGCGCGCGATGCGCGGTTCAGGCTGCGCGCGGAAGCCGTCGGGTTCGAGTTGCGCGAGATCCACGACGACGGTGTGCGTGCTGTCGGCATTTGCGGCGAAACCGTACATGTCGGGTGCTTCACGCGCTTCGCCGTACGAGTGAAAGCGATAGCGGTAGGGCGTGCCGTGCAAATCAGCGGGGATGGTGGTCGACCAAACGCCCTTTGCGCCGCGATCGAGCGGAATCGTGCGTGTCGCAGTTGATCCCACGTTGGGGTCTGCTGCGGATTTTGTCTCGTACAGCAGGAGTTCGACCTTCTCTGCGACCGGCGACCACGTGGTGAATGAGGTCGCGCCCTTCGAAACGAACGCGCCGAACTTCGTGTCGAAGGTCGTGAAATCAGCGCCATCAAGGACGTCGCGCGCATAGATGATCGTTGAGGGTGCATTCTTCAGCGGGCCGTCGGTGAAAGCGAGCCGGAGACTCGCGACATCAGCGTCGTCCATCGGTCGCGCGAACGCGATTTCATAGAGAGCTTTGCCGCCGCTTGTTCCGGCAGACTTGATCGACTTCACCTTCGGCACACGACCGTTCGGCCGCACGTTGTCGATCTTGATCGATTTGGGCGCGACGTCCTTCCAAGGTGCGGTCAGCGCGAGCGTGACAAGGTCGGCGCGATCAAGAAACGCGCCCGCGACGCGTACAGAGGTATCGAGACGCGATGGATCAGTGGTGAGAGCGTCTTCGCCCGACTTCACCCAAATCTCGGTGATCTCACCCTTCTTGAGCGACACGAACCGATCTTGGTCGAAATCCTTCTCTTCCCAATTCCCGCGACGCACCAAGAATCCCGCACGCGCCGGTGCCGGCGCGAACGGAATGATCGCGTAGCGGCCAAACGCATCTTCGCCGCCGAGATTTGCTTGCTGTCCTTCGCGATTCTCCGGCCAGTACCAGATATTCCAACCGCTGTAGTCACCTCCCGGTCGGTGGTAGTGAATGACGAGGATCGACTCGGCAGGAGCGCCGTTGACGCTGAAGCCGTCGAGTTTCAGTTTCGGTGCGAGTCGCGGGAAATCGTCGGCTTGTGCGTGACGCGCACCGACGACGAGGCTTGCTGCGAGGAGGACAGCAAATGCCAGTGTGCGAACAACCGACGCTGCGCGGAACGAGCGAATTCGTGCGGCAAACAAAGCGAAAGTCGACATGGGGTGAGTGTACAGAGCGAACGCGCGCGTCGATGTACATTCTCAGGATGAGCGAGGCCTCTTCACCTTTCGGCAAACGCCCAGCGCAGATCGCGCCAGCACTTCTCACAGAACTCGCAGCGACCGCGGACGCGATCGCGACATCGGATACAGCGAGCGCCGGCCCAAAGTGGGGCGCGATACAGAAGGCGCTACTGAAGGCGAAAGTCGATCCGCAGGTGATCATGCGTTTGGTCGTGGCGCGAGATACGGCGGGGCTTGCACTTCTCATGCGGTGGCTTCGTGGCGAGGAAGTTGCGGTCGAAGCGAAGCCAGCGGCCGCAGTGGTTGAGGTTGAGATCGAAGTCCAGCGGAGCGCGATGCGCGCGTTTCGGAAGCGACTTCGATTCGCTCGGCTCGATGCCGAAAGCCGACTCGGCGTGGGTCCGATGTCGAGCGGAAAGCGCAACGAAATCGATGCGATTGTTCCGCCACGCGAGTTTGGTGTGGAAGTGTGGGAGGCGCTCGTCGCGGCAGGGCGCTTGCGGCGCGAGGGCGGCGGTTTCTACGCGCTTGTGAACGATGACGTCGGCGACGAGTGAAGTCGCGTGATCGTCAGATTCCCGCGGCAGCGAGATCGATGGTCGCGCCCGGCGGATGGACCTCGACTGCCTGCGCCTGTCGCGCGCTCGCGGCGCGCAAGAGTTGAATGGCGCGCTTGAGATCGTCCGCCAGTGGTGCGGTGAACTTCATCGGTGACTCGTTCATCGGATGTCGGAATCCGAGCGTTGTCGCATGCAGCGCTTGTCGCGCGAGCAGCATCTCGTCGCGTTCGCCGCCGAGTTGACGCTCGGTCGAATGACGCCCGCCGTACATGTCATCACCAACGATCGAGTGACCGATGTAGGAAAGATGCACGCGAATCTGGTGCGTGCGGCCCGTCTTCAATTCGAGTTCGACGAGCGCATACTTCGTTCCATCGTTGGCGAGGTAGCGCTCGCGTACACGCGCGATCGTGAGCGAGGGCTTGCCCGTCTCGTCATGGCGAACGGCGTACTTTTCCTTGATGGAAGGGTGCTTTCCGAGCGGCAAATCGATGGTTTCGACGTCGCGCTCCGGATGTCCGTGGACCAGCGCGAGGTAGCGCTTGTCGGTGCGACGCATCTCAAACTGCTTGCCGAGTCGCCAGTGCGCGGTGTCGTTCTTCGCGCTCACAATCGCGCCAGAAGTGAACTTGTCGAGCCGGTGCACGATGCCGGGCCGCGCGAACTCCTCGCCCACTTTCGAGAGTTCGCCGCCTGATACATGCTTGAAGCGCCACGCGAGCGCGTTCACCAACGTGCCTGATTTGTGACTGCGCGCGGGATGCACGATGAGTCCTGCGGGTTTATTCACGACGATGATGGAATCGTCTTCGTAGATCACATCGAGTGGAATCTCTTCCGGCTGAATCGCTCCCGACGGTGGTGGGGGAAGAGTGGCGACGATGCGGTCGCCCTTGCGAAGTTTGGTCGAACTCTTCGGAACGCGCCCATTGACGGTGATCGCTTCTTCTTCGATGAGCCGCTGAATCTGCGTGCGCGAGAGAAACGGCACGCGATCAACCATGTAGCGATCGAGCCGCTTTTCGAGATCTTTCAGCAACTCAAACTCAACGGTGACTGGCGACTCGTCGTCTTTCGCCGCGTTTTCTTCGTACATCGCGAAGAGCGCATCGCGATCGACAGTGCCGCTCGCACCAAGAAGTGCTGCGGTTCGCTCAAGGCGATCTTCCGGTGACTCGCCCATGTTTCTACGAAGTCGGTTGCGTTCCGAGTACGGCATCGAAGGCGAGCCTTCGAACGCGTTTTGCCGAGAAATCACCGCATGTTCGTCGATCACGCAAGAGCGCTTTTCGAACGACCGAGGCGAACAACGTGCTCAGCCGCCCGAGCCTGGCTCGGAGGATGGCGCGGGAGCGGGCGTTTCTGCGGGCGTTTCACCCGCGGCGCCCTGCGTCGCTTGCTCTTGGATGAGCTGCTGGAAGAGGTCGTCACCGCCACCTGCGGGCGCGACGGGCGTCGTCGTCTTCACAGGAAGTTCTGCAGCGGTCGGCAATGGAACTGCCGTCGCGAGCGTCAGCGTTTCATTGGCGCGCCACTTGGCGAGCTTCTCGTAGCCGGGCCAACGGCTGCCTGCGAGTGCAGCAGCTTCCTCGAGCAGTTTGCGCGAACCTTCGAAATCACCACGGCTCTCCGCGACGGCAGCGCGACCGAACAGGCTCGGCAGCACAACCGTGATCGCTTGCTCGCGATTTCCATTGGCGAGTTTCACCGCAATATCAGCGGCTTTCGTGTAGTTCGCGTCCGCCGCATCTTGCGTGATCTTGCGCGTCGCTTCGTCGAGCAACACCGCAGGGGTGTCGCCTTGCTTTGGCGTGAGCTCGCCGGAACGAATCTGCGCGAGGCGACGGTCGCCCGCGCTGAGTTCCGCGATCATCGCGACCTGCGGCACATTTGCATGCGCCTTGGCGACTTCGTCGAGCGACTCAGGAATCGTCGCTTGACCGAGTTCCTCCCACGCCACCGAACTCTTCTCAACTTGCTTGCGTTGCCAGTAGTTGTAACCAAGGGCAGCGCAGGCGGCGAGGAGAACGATGAGGAGATAGTTCGAGCCGTTCTTCTTGAGCCAGAAGACAAAATCTTCATTGATGCGGCTCTCGGTGAGATCCTGAGTCTGCACCTGCGAAGGACGGTCAGCGGGGGACTTTGCCATGGGTCGCACAATCTATCGGGTGAAAGGCTTTCGAGGGAGGGGAGCACGGGCGCGGAGTGTTCGCGGGGCGGATAACCCGCTCCGGTTCGCCGGGGATACCGAGCGGCGGGGGCCAACACCGCGCGACGCTTGCACGTCATCGGTCCATCATCGGTTCGCCTGAAGCACGATCTCGGCGACGGCTGCGAACCCGTCGCGGTCGTGGTGACCGGCCCGAGCCCGGGCGACCGCCGCGATGCGCGGGTCAGCGTTCTCCATGGCGATCCCGAGACCCGCATGGCGGATCATTTCGAGGTCGTTGAGGCCGTCTCCGATCGCGACGGTTTCGGCGGGGTCGATTCCGAGCTCGGCGCACACCGCCTCGATTGCGGTCCACTTGTTGACTCCGCGGTCGAACGCCTCCAAAAGATGCGTCGGCGAGTTGATCGCCTCTTCAGAGGTCTGCGCGCTCCAATGCTGCACGGCGAGCCGATCGCCGAATTCCCGCGCGATTCGCTGCGCGATTGGCGCAAGCACGTCCGCGGGTGCGACGCCGCCGACCCGCACGGTGTGCTCGATCGATGGATGGTGTTCGATCGACGCGACGCGCTGGTAGGTGACGGGGAAGATCTCGAACCACCACTTGGTCGCCGGATCAAACGCATGGTCGCCGACCATGACGTAATCGAAGCCAGCGCAGGTGTGGTCCTGCAGGTGCTGCGAGAGCAGTCCGTAGTCGGCAAGAATCGCGCTTGTCCCGCGCACAAGGTCTTCGGGAAGTCCGCGGCGGATGATGACTCGACCGTCCGAGGCATCGTGGACGAGGGCGCCTCCGGCCATGATCGCGTGCCCTACGTGGTTGATGAAGTCGAGCACGTGGTCCGCTTCACGCAACGCGCGGCCGGTCGCGGGGATGACTTCGACACCCGCGTCCTGCAAGCGGCGAATGGCAAGCAGATTCGCCTCGCTCACCTGCCCGCGGCGATTGAGGAGCGTGCCATCGAGGTCGGTGATGACGAGTCGGTAACGCACGGAGAGAGGATACGAGAATCGCGCGGCTTCTTCCGGGGTTCCGCGCGAACCCGCGCTCGATCCGGCACGCGAGTCACCGACCGATCCTGCTCGAGCCCGCGCTCCGATTATCCTGCGGGCGTGCTTGCCGCCCACGCCGCGAACTCCGCGACATCGCTCTACGCCGCCGAAGGGCTGGTGCTCCTCGATGCGGGCGAAGCGATTCTCAAAGGTGCGCTTGAAAGCGTGGTTGAGATCGGCGTCATCGCGGCACCGAACGTCGCGCGCCTCGCGTCGCTTGCTCGTGTGGCGCAGTCCGAGGCGAATCGCACGCTGCTCGCGCGGCACCAAACCGAGCTTCACCTCGGCGGTGACGGAGCGCGTGCGGTTGCGATCGCGCTGAGCGCGGTGCGCGGTGGTCGCAGCGCTGTCGCGGTGATTCCTGCGTCGGATCTCGTCGGAGCGGTCGAAGGGCTGCGTGGTGCGCGCGCGTCGTTCGGAAATCCAGAGCAGGGCCTTGTGGTTGTGCTCGAGGACGACCCTGAAAATGAGCCGATGATCTGCCCGCGGCGTCTCGCGATTGGCGCCGGCCTTCCCGTGGTGGAGCCCGCGGATCTTGCGAGCCTTCGCGATGCGATCGAGCAAGCGCTGCGTCTTTCGCGCGCAGGAACGGTTCCCGTTGCAATCGTCGTGCACCGGCTCGTGTTCTCGTCGATGGAATCGGTTCCCGCGCGCCCGAACCGCGTCGTGACGACGGTCGATGAGTTGATTTTGCAGCGCCGACTGCGTGGTGCCACGCGACTCGGCGACGCGCCTGATCTCCTTCGCGTTGCGCGTCGACTCGAACTCAATGTTGCGACGAGTTTGCCGAGCCCAGGCGAGCGTGAGGTCGTCGGATTCATCGCGCTTGGCGCGTGCGAACGCGCGCTCGCCGATGTTCTCTCCGAGTTGCAGCTCGCTGGTCGCGTTCCGGTGCTTCGACTTGGACTCGTCTCGCCGATTGATGACGCCGCGCTCCAGCGATTCATCGATCGCGTGCAGCATGTTGTGGTGCTCGAATCTCGACCGGGCTCCGCGGCGCGGTCCGTACTCGCGGTCATGGACCTTCTTCGTCGGCGTGGCGTGCGCATTCCGACGATTTCCTACCGCGAACTTCCGGCGACTCCTGAAGGTGATTCGCCCACGCTCGGTCCGAACGACGCGACGCGTCCGTCGATTTTGGTGCGACGAATCGTGCATCTTTTGCACGCGGTGCGTCCATCGCTCTCCGTCGCGAAGAAACTGCTGGAATCGAATCCAGAATTGGAATTGCTCGCGATTCCCGCACGGACGGATGAAATCGGCGTCGATGCTGCGCTGCGAGCCGTTCGTCAAGTGGTTGTGGAATTCGATCAAGAGATGCGCGGGCGCCCCGAAGTCTTGGAGGGTTCCGTACGTCCCCGTGCGATCGCGATCGATGCGCTGCCGATTCGCGGGGATGCCGAGGAGACAACCGTTGTCGAGATTTATCCACGCGAGCGATTCATGCTCGAGGGAACGGAGGCGGTGCGACAAGCAGCGCGTGATGCCTATCGCCGCGTGTTGATTGCGGTCGATGTGGGGCGATCGTCTGGAGGTGGTGCAGATCTCGCGCGCCTCGCAGATGCGGCAATTCCAAGCGATGCTGCGGCGCGCGCACGAGTCATGCGCGCGGATCTCAACGATCGAAGCGCCACGCGCGAGCGACTGGCGGAAGCGATCGCCGCTGTTTCAGCCGATGAAGCGCGACTTGTTGTGCTCGTCATGACCGATGGTCCGCCCGCACGACTCGATCCGGACGCGATTGATCGCACATTCGTCGAACGCGATCGACTCGGATACCAGCCGCAACAGCGGCTTGTGTGGGATGCGAACCACGCGTGCGAACTTCGGCCGCCGCCATTGTCCGGCTTGCTTGACGAAGCAGAAGAGCAAGGCGCAACACCAATCGAAGGTCGATTTACCTCGGAAGAACTCGCGGTACGCATGGAGGGCTTCGAGTTTCGCGCGACGACGCTTTCTGAACAAGTGGAAGTCGTCCGGACGAAGCCGCCTATCACGGCGTACTCGCGCGGCGCTGGTGGTCTCGCGCCGCCACGACCGGTGCACGGTGCGCAGGGGATTTATCGCGCGCATATCGCCGGAAATCGCGGCGCAACGCCGGGAATTCTTGGGCGCATTCTCGCGGATGCCGGTCGAGTCATGGGATATCGCGTGGAGATGCTCGCCTCGGATGAACCTTGTGGACGTGGACGCCGCGCGTGGGCGCAAGTCCTTTGGGTTCGCGCGCGCGCTGGAGAATCACGAGCGCCGCGCACCGCGATGATTCCTTACGGCGAAGCCGATTTGGTGCTCGGTATCGATCCGATCGAAACGCTTCGTGCGCTCGGGCCAGATGCATCGCTCCGCGTCGCGAGTCCACAGCGCACGAGTATCGTTGCAAACGATGGACCGCTTGAAGACCAGTTTGATGATGCGCGCGTTGCCTCGTGCGAACTTCTCGAGAGTGCAGCCGAACGCTGCGCGTTGGCCTCGCAATCGGTGGTCGATGATTACGCAGCGCTTTGTCGAACGAATCTCCTCTCTGAGCGACTGCTCGATGTGGCGCTACTCGGCGTGGCGTATCAGCGTGGACTCATTCCGGTTTCGCTTGAAGCAATCGAAGGCGCAGTACGCCGATCGGAAATGAGCGGTATTGGTCGGAGTTTTGAGGCGTTTTCGTTCGGTCGTCGATTGGAAGCAGGAGCAGTGGTGCGCCGTTCAGCCGAAGAGCGCGAGTCGCTCGAGCGACTTGTTCGACGACTTGCATTGGAATTGGTCCGCGAGCGATTTGGTGGTCGCAAGCGTGCGGAACGTTACGCGTTGAGCGCGTCAGGCATGCTCGCTGCGTTTGGTCGGCTTGGAAACGACGACGATGTCGATCGCGCAACACGCGCAGTGGTGACCGCGCTGCACCGCGCCATCGTGTGGGGCGGCACGCGCATGATGGGCTTGTACGAACGGTTGGTTGCGGGGCTTTTGCGCGCCGATCCGACTGGCGATCTCGCACTCGTTGGCGCGGAGCCGCTCGCCGATGCGGTACTCGTGCGCGACATGCTCTACGTTTTGTCGATGTCGACGAGTCTTGAGCAGCGCCGCCGCGTGCGTGAACGTCTCGGTGTCCGTGCTTCACACGGCGACAAACTCGAGCGTCGATACCTCAGCCGATTCGAACTGTTGGTTGCGAATCGCCGTTTCCGCCTCGATTTTCGCACGAGCGATTGGCCTGCTGAAGTCGTGCGTGTTGCGCGCCCGTTGGTTCCGTGGAGTTTGCGCGGCGATTCACGCGCGCAAGAGGTTCGCGCGTATGCGATTTCGCTCGCTGAGCGGGCGGCGGATGGTTTCGAGCGCGATCCCGCACATTGGGCGATGTGCATGCGCCGCTTCGCGATGCTCTCCGCGGATGGCGGTGTTCATGCACTTTCCGCGGCAGAACTGCGCGCGAGTGTCGAAGGTTTGTGAGCGCCGTGGGCTTCTGAGCGTCTGCGAGAGCGATCGTTTGCAATCACACGCGCGCCCATCACGCGCGCGCCCATCACGCGCGCGCCCATCACGCGCGCGCCCATCACGCGCGCGCTTCGTGTCGCAACTGGCCGCAGGCGGCGGCGATATCGCGTCCACGACTCGCGCGGATGTGCACATTCACGTGCTTTGCGCGCAGGACTTCTTGGAAGACGTGCACGTCATCGTGTTTCGGTCGTGAGAACGGAACGCCCGCGACTTCGTTGTAGCGGATGAGATTCACATTCGCGCGCATCGTGCGTGCGAGTCGCGCGAGTTCTTCGGCGTGTTCGCGTCGATCATTCACACCGCCGAGCAAGATGTACTCAAGCGTGATTTCGCGGCCGGTTTTCACGAACCACTCTTGGCACGCATCGAGCAACTCGTTGATCGTTGAGTATTCCGCCCAAGGAATAATCTGCCGACGTAGTTCATCGAACGGTGCGTGCAGCGAGAGTGCGAGCGTGACTGGGATATCAAACGTGCAAAGCTTGCGAATCGCGGGAGGAAGTCCGACCGTTGAGACGGTGATCTTGCGTGCGCCGATACCGAGGCCCCATTCCGCGTTCAACGTACGAATCGCTTGTGTCACGTTGTTGAAATTCGCGAGTGGCTCGCCCATCCCCATGAAGACGACATTCGAAACGCGACCGACGCCAGGCAATTGGCCGAGACGCCAGATCTGTTCGACGATTCGACCTGCGGTGAGATTTCCGTCAAGCCCACCAAGCCCCGATGCACAGAACTTGCAGCCGACAGGGCAGCCGACTTGGCTCGAAACGCACGCGGTGCGGCGATCTTCGGTCGGAATAAGCACGGTTTCGGTTTGGCGATCGGTCGCCGTGCCGACGAGCCGCAGCGTGGTTTCGGCCGGAACATCGTCGGCAGCAGCCCACTCGATCAAGAGCTTCTGCGTGTCATCGGTTGCGACTTGATGTCGAATCACCGAGCCTTGCAGCGTCGCGAAACGCGCGGCGACTTGCGCGCGGGCATCCTTCGAGAGATCACTCATTCTTTCGAAGTCGGTGACACCTTTCTCATAGATCCATTTCAAGAGTTGCGGCGCGGTACGCCGAGGCAAACCCATCGCCTCAACTTCCGCCGTGAGCGACGCGAGATCGAACTCGAAGAGAGACGTGCGGCCAGGTCCGATGTCGGGCGCAGCGTGTGAGGAAATCGGCGCAAGTTGCGGAGAATCGCTCGGTTTCATGCGTGCGTCGATCCGTTCCCATCGGTACTGCAGTCGGTTTCTGTCGCGCGAATCGAAACCTGCACGGTGCGATTCGGAATGTGCTTCCGTTCGAGCCACTCCGCAGTGTCGGCTTCGCGATCGATGCGAATGCGGCGCGAGTCGGGATCAACGCCGCGTTTGCGCATCAGCTCGCGCAGTGTGCCGGGCAAACCGAATTCAACGCGCTCATCATGCACATCGCGCTGTTCGACTTCGCCGCCGAAACGCTCAATGAGCGCTTCAATGACGCCGTGCACGAGGTCTTCGGGAACACTTGCGCCGCTCGTGACGAGCACGGTGTTCACGCCCGTGAACCACGCCGGATCGAGTTCGCTCGCGTCGTCGACGAGGCGCGACGGCGTGCCGTCGTTCATTGAGATCTCGGTCAAACGCACGGAATTCGAACTGTTCTTACTGCCGACGACGAGCACGAATTCGGCTTCCGGCGCAATCGCGCGGACTGCGGTTTGGCGATTCGTCGTCGCGTAACAGATATCGCTCGATGGTGGTTCGTTGATCTTGGGAAACGCCTTCTTCAACGCGCCGATCACCACGTTCGCATCATCAAGCGACAGTGTGGTCTGCGTGAGATAGATGAGTTTCTCGGGATCGTTGATCGTGAGATGCGGAATGTCGGCTGGCGACTCAACCACCTGGATTGCATCCGGTGCTTCGCCGCGCGTACCGACGACTTCTTGATGGTTCTTGTGACCGACGAGCAGAATCTGCCAGCCACGCTTCGCGTAGCGAATGGCCTCAGCGTGCACCTTCATCACAAGCGGGCACGTCGCGTCGATCGCGGTGAGGTTCTTGGCGCGCGCTTCGGCACGGACAGTCGGGCTTACACCGTGCGCAGAGAACACCACAATCGTGCCGTCAGGGACCTCGGCGATCGATTCGACGAAGGTCACGCCGCGGTCACGAAATCGCTGCACGACATGGCGGTTGTGCACAATCTCGTGGAAAACGAAAACCTGCTCGTCGCCGCAGATATCGAGCAACTGATCGACAACATCGATCGCCATGTAAACGCCAGCACAGAAGCCGCGGGGGTTGGCGAGGAGGATCTTCATGGGGGGAGGGGATGATACGGGCGAGCGCGTGCATCCGTCGCTTTCCGCCGCACAGAAACCGCGCAGTCGCGGTACCTTTTCCGCTCCCGTGTCCGTGCTTGCCACCGATATCTCCCGCTTTGGCCCGTCGCAGACGGAGGTTGTCGATCTCGATGCGGCGCGCGTGTACTGCCGCAACCTGACGCTCGGGCGATATGAGAATTTCTCGGTGCTGTCGCCGCTCGTTCCCGAGGATCGGCGCGACGACTTTGCAGCGGTGTACGCGTTCTGTCGCTGGGCCGACGATCTCGGCGACGAAGCAGGTTCGCCCGAGCGCGCGACCGAACTTCTCGCGTGGTGGCGTGGAGAGCTCGAGCGACTCGCCGCTGGCGAAGCGCGGCATCCCGTTTTCATCGCCTTGCGCGAGACAGTCGCGCGGCGCGGGCTTTCGCTGGTGCCGTTTGGTGAATTGCTCTCAGCATTTGAACTCGATCAGGTGAAATCTCGCTACGCGACGTGGGATGAAGTTGTGGGTTATTGCCGACTGAGCGCGAACCCCGTCGGTCGCATCGTGCTCGCGGTGCTTGGTGAACGCTGCGACGACGCGCAACTCGCGGCGAGCGACGCGGTGTGTACGGCACTTCAGTTGACGAACCACTGGCAGGACATCAAACGCGATTGGATCGAACGACGGCGCATTTATGTTCCCGCCGACATGCACGACATCGCTGATTTCGAAGCACGCCTTGATCGCACGATCACGCAAGGTTGGTCGAGCGATGCGACGTTCTTTGCAGAATCACGCCGACTTGTACGACGACTCGTCGCGCACACGTGGGATCTCTGGGAAGCGGGTGAGCCGCTTGTCGAAAGCGTTTCGCCGCGATCTCGGCCGTTGATTTGGCTCTTTGCGGCGGGTGGTCGAAGCGTGCTTCGCAACATCGAACGTTGGAATTGCGAAACCGTGCTTGAACGGCCGAAACTCTCAAAGCCACGCAAGGCATGGCTTGTGGGCCGCGCTGCGGTGAGCGCGCGATTCGGGTGGCGGCTGCCCGCGTTGCCGACTCCGAGTATGTGGATTGTTGATCCTGAGCCTGATCCTGAGGCTTCGCTCTATCCGAAGCGCGGCGGGTCGGAGACGCATGCTGCGACGTGCGCAGATGATGTGGTGCATGTGCCATGAGTGGGTCGGCGACGCCGCACGGATCGCATGATGCCTGCAAAGGTCATGGCGACGGTACTTGGAAGGGCAATGTTCCGCATGAAGTGCGAGTTGAAATCGAGTTCGCCATTCAAGATGGTTGGCGCCTGTGCGAGCAGATCACACGGGAGGAAGCGCGAAACTTCTACTACGGATTGCGGCTACTTCCGCAAGCGGAACGCAGCGCGCTGTACGTTGTGTATGCGTGGATGCGTGTGCTCGACGATATCGCCGACAATGACGGCATCGGCGACGCGGAGCGGCGCGAGTTGCTCGCGTGGTTTGAGCGTGAGACGCGTGCGGCGTTTGGGGGCGCGTCTGGGGGCGCGTCTGGGGGAGACTGGTACGAGGCAGCCGCGCGCGAGCTGGCAGCGAATGGCCGATGCACGCGCGAGCGATACGTTTTCCTCGCGCTTGCGCAGGAAGTTCAACTTCGACGGTTGCAAATCGACGACTTTCTCGCGGCAATCGAAGGGCAGCGTATGGATCTTGCGCCGCGTGTCTATGCACGTTTCGCTGAGACTGAGCTCTACTGCGATCGCGTTGCGTCGACGGTGGGGCGCATTTGTCTTGATGTCTGGGGCGTGCGTGCAGGCGCGGATCCATTGCGTGCGCGTGAGCTCTCGACCGCGCGTGGTATCGCGTTTCAGCTGACGAACATTCTGCGCGATGTTCGCGAAGATCATGCACGCGGCCGCTGTTACTTGCCCGCCGACGAACTCGCAGCGCACGGGTTGTCGATCGACGCACTCCTCGCATGGCAAGACGACGCGCGTTGCTCGGCGTTCATGCGCGAACAGTGCGTGCGTGCATCGCGATGCTTCGACGAAAGCGCTGCGCTCGAAGGCATGGTTTCGGAGCGAGCCGTGCCGACGCTTGCCGCGATGAGCGTGATTTATCGCAGGATTCTCGAGAAAATCGCGCGCGATCCAAAGCGAGCCTTGGCGCAGCGCGTCTCGCTTTCACGATTCGAGAAAGTGTCGATCGCGCTGCGTGCGCGCTTCGGCATGCTTGCGCATACGCGCGGAGGTCGCGCGTGAGCGTGCCGCGCACAGTGGCGATTGTGGGCGGTGGAGTTGCGGGAATCGCTGCGGCAGTTCGCGCAGCGGAAGCCGGTTGGCGCGTGGAATTGATCGAAACGCGCACGAAACTCGGCGGTCGCGCGACCAGTTTCGACGATGTTCGCAGCGGCGTCGAACTCGACAATTGCCAGCACGTCGTCATGGGCTGCTGCACGAACATCCTCGATCTCTACGATCGACTTGGGGTGCTCGGCGAAATCGACTGGCATGAAACACTGTGGTTCGCGCGAGGCGCTGGTGCGGCAGATGCGCTTTCGATCGCGCCGCTGCTTCCAGCTCCGACGCATTACGGACCGAGTTTCTTACGCATGCGGCTCTTCTCGTGGAGCGAGAAGATGGCGATTGCGCGCGCGTTCCTCGCGATTCTCCGGATGGGCGGACGTGGGTGCTTGCGTTGGAAGGGTCGCACATTTGGCGAATTTCTCGCCGAAATGCGCCAACCCGCGCGCGTCGTTGAACTCTTCTGGGATCCCGTCGTGCTTTCGGCGTGCAATCTGCCGAGCGCCACATGCGAAGCCGCGCACGCGTTGAAAGTCTTCGACGACGGGATGCTCGCGCATCGCTTCGCGGGAGCCGTCGGCGTTTCGCGCGTGCCACTCGGGCGACTTTACGGACGCGTCGAGGAACTGATCCGCGCGAGTGGTGGTGCGCTGCGACTTCGCACAAGCGCGCGTGCCTTGGCGTTCGATGGGCGGCGTCTCACGGGCGTGGTTTGTGACGACGGAATCGTGGCAGCGCAGGCGGTCATCGCGGCGGTGCCGCCGGATCGACTTGCGAAACTCTGTTCTGACACGCTTCGCGCCCACGATCGAAGGCTTGCGGGGCTTGAGTCGTTCTCGTTCTCACCGATTCTCGGCATGCATCTCGCATTTCGTCGGCGCGTGATGTCGCGGGCAAATCTCGCGCTCCCAGGGCGCGCGACACACTGGCTCTTCGCGCACGAGGCGGCGGGCACTGCGAACTTCGTGCAGCGCATCGAGGCGGTCGTCAGCGCGGCAGACGCGTGGGTGGGCCTCGCGGAGGAGGAAACGACCCGCCGTGTACTCGCGGATATGTCTTGGGCGCTCGGGGTTCCCACAGACGAACTCGCGCGTGACCTCGTCTGGTCGCGGCCGGTTCTCGAGAAACGCGCGACGTTCGCAAGCGCGCCCGGCGTCGATACGTTTCGGCCGCGCGCAGCGGTAGAGGCGGGCGACCTCAAGGGCGGCGTTGCGAATCTCTTTCTCGCTGGCGAATGGACCGACACCGGTTGGCCGAGCACGATGGAGGGCGCGGCTCGCTCGGGCTACACGGCTGCTGCGGCGTGTACGGGAGAAGGGGGCATGGTCGGGGATCTGCCGCGCGCGCTGCTCGTCCGCATCGCAGGCGCGTGATGCGCCAATCCCACCAAGCGGAGTACGGCACGCATCTGGTCTAGACCGCCACGACTGCCCGTGCCGCTGCACGCACGATCTCGTCCTCACGTAGATCCATCGCGATTTCCACTGCGCGCATCCGAATGGTCTCCGCACGCGCACTGTCGCCACGCTCGCGCGCGGCACGCGCCACACTCGCAAGCGCGAGCAACGCGTTCCGCTTCATCATCGCCAACGTCGCCCGCTTGATCGCGCTCGACACCACAAGCCGCGCGCGGTCTTCTTCCGTCCATCCGAGCACCTCAAGCAGGTCGACCGAATCCAACCGCGGCGCGTACTTCGAGTGAACGCCCACGCGGCGCGATGCACGCGTCGGTTGGCTGTGTGGACAGACTTCTTGGCAAACATCGCAGCCGAACCACCAATCGCCCGTCTTTCCGAAGAATTCCGCGGGAATCGCGCCTTGGTGTTCGATGGTGAGATACGCGATGCACTTTGTGGCATCGACGGACCACGGCGTGATCGCATCGGTCGGGCACGCATCGATGCAGCGGGTGCATGCGCCGCAGACATCGCGGTCGGCACTCGCGCCGTCCGCGGGGGGCGCGTCGCTCGGCGCGATTTCCGCATCCGTCACGATTTCACCGAGCAAAAAGTAACTTCCGAGCCCCGGCCGAATAAGGAGCGTGTGTTTCCCGATCGCGCCGAGGAGCGCGCGCGCGGCCTGCTCGCGCTCGAGAATGGGATGAATGTCGCCCGTTGGCCGCGTCTCGCAGCCTGGCGCCGCCTCGCGGATCGCGCGCCCCAACTTCCGCAGCCGATCGCGAATGACGTCGTGATAGTCCTTGCCGCGGGCGTAGCGCGCGATGCGTCCGCGCGGGCTCAGGCCCTCGTCGGACACGCGATCAGGATGCCCATCGTGATACCGATCCGCAACACTCACCACACTGCGCGCTCCGCGCACGAGCGTCCGCACATCCACCATCTCCTCGACGCGCTCGGCCATCCACGACATGTCACCGTGCTTGCCATCCTCGAGCCAACGGCGTAATTCCGCCGCGCGAGAACTCGGTGCCGCGCGCGATACGCCGACCAGTGCGAACCCCAGTTCTTTCGCCCTCGATTCAACAAGGTCACGGAGCGCGAACGGATCGAGCGCGCTTGGAGCGTCAGAAGAATCGTCCGCGTGCGTCGTCATCGCAAGTTCATCGCGGAATCGAGCAACTGCATCCAACCTCCAACGACGCCAAGCAGGACAAACGCCGTTGGGGGCACGAGCAACGCAGTCGAAACCATGATCCAGAAGATCGGTCGCTTCACGCCGCGGATGAGCGCGACCGCGGAGGCGAGTGCTGGCAGCGAAAGCGGCAGCACGATCCATGGATGTGTGAAGAAGAGTCCAGGCCAGCCGCCGATTTTGAGTCCTTCTCGTTCGAAGGTGGCGCCAAGAAGGGGCGCGATGAAGAACGTTGCGGCGAAGAGAATCAGGAGGGTCACGATCAAGAAGACGCCTTTGACGCGTCCAGCGACGGCGACACTCTTCTTGAGTGCGACGGTCGTCGAGGAGGTCGAGCCTGCGCTCCCAGTTGTCTCGACGCGCGGCATCCTGCGCGGCGGTGGTGGTGGCGGTGGGGGCGGCGGCGAAGTCGTCATGCCGTCAGTATCGGCGGAATGACTTGTGAAGACCATCGGTGAAGGCCATCGGTGAAGGCCGTCAGTGAAGCCCATCCGCGCGAGCGCGGTGTGGACCAATGAAACGCCCCCGCGCGTGGCGGGGGCGGAATGCTCAAACAATGCTCGAACCGGCGCGTCGAAACCGCCACGCGACGAATCAGCCGCCGCTCGCAGCGCCGCCACGTGGACGGCGTCCGCCGCCACCCATCA
>JBEIJG010000009.1:0-21424 GCA_040380385.1 Phycisphaeraceae bacterium
GTCGAAAAATACCCGTTTCGCAGAAGAAATCGAGCGCGTCAACACGCGCCCGAGAAATCGAAACAAGGAAGTCGGGAGTCGTGAGTCGTGAGTCGGGAGTCGGGACTCGTGAGTCGGGAGTCGTAAGTCGGGAGCATGAGAAGGGAGTCATGGCCGAAGTCGCAAGCGCACCCTCATGCGCCCCAACATCAAGCCGCCACGCACGATCGCGGACGCTCTAGGTCACGCATCGGGGGTCGAATCGAGCATGGCTCGAAACAACCGACGGCGCCGATCGCGCGCGGGAGTCAGTGCGCGGAGCCAAGTCCGGCCGCACGACGCCACGTCGAGATCTGCCCGAGGTGCATCATGTTGTGACCGCCGCAGAGGAAGTTCACTGCGCCGCCGACGGTTGGGAACATCTCCTTGAAGCGACCCTCTGCCGGATTCTCGCGCGCAAACACCGCGTCATCGACTTCCGGCAGCGCCTTGAGCACGTTCGACCAACCCTTCGTGAAGGTGTCGCAGATCACATCCTTCGAGGGGTAACGACCATCTTGTGCGACACAAGGTGCACCGTTCTTGAAGTGCTCGTCGCCAAACGGCATCGCAATCTTGAGATCCGCACGGCCGATCATTTCGAGCACGCGATTCGCGTAAATCGCGAGGTGACCAACGCAGAACGCCGGGTGATTCATGTCCTTGGTTGGCATCTCGCAGAAGCGCTCTGCGGGAATGGTCTTGACAAGGTCGTCCGTGTAGCGGAGCGAGAGCGCGAGGCTCGAGGCGATCATAGAACCGGTGCTGTTGGCCGTGGCGGTAGAAGTCGTCATAGGGCGCGCAGTGTAGGCGAGAGTCCGCGCGATCAGCGTCGCGCGAGCCACCAAATGACCGCAGCCGCCGCGAAGAGCAGCCCGAGGAGAAACGCCATGATCCAACGGTTCCGGCGAAGATCTGCGCGACCGCGTGGCGAATCACCAAGTCCGCCGCGATGTATGCGGCCGAAGTCCTGCCAAACCTGCGCGAGAAGATCGATGATTGGGTCGAGCACTGGACGACTCCGAAGGCCGACGGTTCCGGCGTACTCGTTAGAGTCCGTGTTCCTCGAGGATCTTCCGCAGCCCCTCAACACCTCCGGCCGCCTTGATCAGGTCGGCGAGTTCGCGCTTCTCGCGCGGCGAACGCGACTTCCGACGACGCGGCTCTTGGGTCTTCTTCAGGACGCGCGCGTCAACCTCCTTGAAATCGATCTTGCCCGAAGTGCCCGCTTCGCGAATGGCCGGATCAAATTGATCGACGGTCCACGCGACGAGCGTCAGCATCCGACCGAGTTGCGGACTCGTCACGACGCCGTCCTCGAGCGGAAGGTCGCAGATCACGCGAACCTCACCATCTGATTCGTCGAGCACGTAACTCGCGACGCGGACGCGCCAGTTCACGGCCAACATCGCCTCACACATCGCCCCGCGGTGCTCGAACGACTGCATCGTGTAGACCTCAGGGACGCAGATGCGGAGCATCTGGCCGTTGTCTTGGAGCATGACGTGCAGAAGCAGGCTCTTCTCGCCGTCGTGGGGATCGACGTAGTGTTGCGTCGGCACCGCGACAACGAGCTCCGAGTGTTCTCGAGACGCGCGGAAATCACAGCCGATCTCAGCGATGCGCCCCACGAGTTCAGCGAAGGTCATGGACATACATTCGTTCCCGTTGCATTCGTTCCCGTTTGAAGTCTCCCGACAGGAGAGACGTTCGTGCGCAGCGAACTCGAGTTCTAGCTCACTCCGGTCCCAACGACTGCGCGGATCTCGAGCCTGTCGTGGCTCCACGCTCGATCTCGGTACTCCGCGACGTACCCACATGTTCTCTCGGAGAGGCGCACGTTCCGCATGTTCCGCACGTTCCGCCACTTCCGGGCGACTTTTCGAGTGTAGCTTTCACGCGGTCGACGCCAAGCGGGATCCTCGATCAGCGCGCGAAATGTCACGTGATTTGCAGGGATGCACCCGCGAAGCCATCGCCCTCGCCAATCGCCCTCGCCATCAGCGCACACATGAACGCGCCAACTGCGGAAAGCATGCGCTCGTTACGGCCTGCGAATGGGTCGCGGTGTTCGACCCGCATTCCCGTCGTTATCCCAGCACCCGCGCGATGACCCCCCGCGCAACTTCTGGATCGGATGTCCCGCCGACAACCAGTCGCGTCGCGTCCTGCGAGGCGACGAGTTGCAGGCTCCAAGCCACTTGACCCTCCTTCCATTGCACGGCCAACGTCGTCACGCCGTCGTATGCAAGGCGTTCGACCAAACCGCGCACCGCGAGACGTGCCTCCACGCGAGCAATTCCCTGTGCATCAAGCACTTCACCAACGGGTACCTCGACCGCATTTCGACCGCAAAGTACGCGTACCCGCTGTGCCAACGAATGCGTGGCGTCGAGAAAGTCGAACCGCTTCTCGCCACAGCACCGACATGCACGATCGCGCGCGCCACGGAGCGACGCTGACGAAAACGCACCAGTCGTGAGATCAAAGCGGATGAGGCTTGGGTCTACGAAACTCGAATCGTTCACGCCATCGGCGATCCATCGCAGCACAAAGGCTGCCTCAAGTGAGCCCACGATTCCGGTCGTCGCCGCGAGAACGCCAACGGTGTCGCACGTTTCGACCTCGCCGACGGCAGGCGGCTCCGGAGCAATGCAGCGAAGGCAGGGCGTTTCATGCGCGCGCGGTGCAAGCAGTGCCGCCATGCCGCGGAATCCGACTGCTCCACCGTAGACCAAAGGCACTCCCAAAGCGACCGAACAATCATTGAGGACGTAGCGCGTTTCAAAGTTGTCAAGGCAGTCAACGAGTATGTGATGCTCGCGACAGATGCGAAGCGCGTTGTCACTTCGAAGATCATCGACGATCGCGCGCACGCGAGCATCCGACCGAATCTGCATCAACCGCGCCTTTGCGGCCTCCGCCTTCGGAGTGCCACGATCTGCGTCACGCTCTGCAAAGAGCGTCTGTCGTTGCAAATTCGAACGATCGACCACATCCCGATCCACGATCGTCACCGCCCCCACACCCGCGCGAACGAGCTGCTCACACACCACGGTCCCGAGCGCACCACATCCCGCAACCAGCACCTGCGCCGCACCGAGGCGACGCTGCCCCGCTTCGCCAAATCCGGCGAGTCGCATCTGTCGGGCGAAACGGTCGAGGGAGTTCTCCACAGCCGCGAGGGTAGCCGAGGCGTTGGTTGCACGTCTGTCCGTAAGTACGGCATTCGATGGCTGTCACACGCGGTGTGCAATGCCCCCGGACGAGGCCGCACGCTGAGTCCGCGCGCGCCCTCCGCGCGTGTCGTTCCCGTTCTCACAGCGGTTTGATTCCGAACGGCGCGTCACGAATTCGGCGCGATGGAGAAGAACCGCGAGCTGGCGGCGGACTCTGCGTTGGATTCGGTCGCACTCCACACGCGCGGCGCCAATCATCGAGACGCTCACCCGTGACACGCACGCGGCGACGTCCGAGCTGCAAAGTGCCGTCTCCATCGGCAGCAACGGATTCCATCACTTCGACGTCGACGACTCGTGCAGCTTGCAAACTTTCCGCAAGCGCGCCACACGCGAAGCCCCTGTTTCGTGCCGCGCGGATGTCGGCGAGCACACGGTCGATTGGCCGCTCCGTACCCGTCAATGGTGTAGCGCCATCGTCGCTGAGCGGTCGCGCGTCCATCGTCGAGGCTATTTCAGGATCCCAGCCGGCGGAGGCAAGCCGGATCGCGCGTGAGACACGAACGACCGCCACGCCCTCGGCATCTGCCATTCGCGCGAGCATGCCGTGAACGACGTCGAGCCGTGCGAGCCACGCGCGCGCCACGGCGTGCGCTTCTCGAAAGTCAGCTTCAGCCTCGCGCACCTCGACTTCGATCGATTTCGGCAGACGTGTTCCCACGCGCTGGCGCTCAAGCCGCTTGAGCAACCGGTGGCGTGCTGGATCTGATCCAGGATGATTGGGTGGCAGCGGCAGCGCCTCGACGATGCGGCGAACAATGTCTGCCGGAAGCGGACCTGCTGGACCGAGGCCATCCTCCGCTTGCGCGGCAATTGTGCGAGCGAGCGCATGCATCAACGCGTGCTTGACAAGCAGCGCGCATGCGCGATCAAGATCTTCATCCCTCGAGAGACTCGCGCTTCGCAGCGCAGGCGCGGCCTTTCCGAATCGCTCGATGCGTTGCGTGTCATCGTCGCTACGGTTCGAACTCGGCGGAACACCGCCTATCGGCTCGCGTCCTGCACGCAGTACCGCCCACGCTCCGCGCGGTGGCGGTGGAACATCGCTCGCGAGCGCCACCAGTAACTCGCTCCGCACAAGGTCGAGCGGCGCTCCGATCGTCGGTGCGACACCGTCCGCCCATGAAGCGATACGCAGTGCCTCGACTGCTTGCGAAGTGAGTTCAGTCAAGCGCACCCGTAATGCTGCATCCACTCCCACTGACCGGCGCACGGACGAACCGTGTGAGAGCATCACGTGCGAGCCAAACTGTGTCGTTGCATGCGGCGTTGCATGCGGCGTTGCATGTGTCGTTGCATGCGTTGTCGCGCTCGCGGACCCCGCAATCGAAAGTCCAATAGACGTCATAGCGCAAAGTACACCAGCACGACTCGCGTTCCACGCATCAACTTGCGCACCTACCGCAGTGCGCTTCCGCGCGTCGCGCTGCCTTGATTCTCGCGTCTTCGCGAAACTCTGAGGACGGCCGACCACACAGCCAACCACACAGCCGACTTTCAAAGCGGCGCGTCGTAGCGATCCGTGGAAAATCCATCGCATCGCGGCACCGAGATTCCTGTGAACAGCACAGAGCGCGGGCTTTACGGCCCAAATCCACTTCCCCAACCTGTGAGACGACATTCTTTCCCCCGATCACGTTTCTCGATCTGGCTTACAGATCACGTTCTGAACTCATGCCCCCGATATGCCCCCAATACTCGTCGCACGGCGCCCCTCCGAGGGCGCACATCGACCGAAGCGCGTTCAACACGACTTCTTGCCACCAAATCTACTGCGTCAACATCCGACCTTCGAAAAGTGTGGCAGAAAATCACACGCGAAAAATTCGCAGCAAAATCAATGCAGAATTCGTGGCGAAGACTCGCCCCGCAATCCAATCTCGAAAGTCGATGAACCTCGCGACAAGCACGAGTCTCGCAAGAAGCACGAACCTCGCTACGCATGCCCGCACACGCGATGCTGGCTCAACTGGCAATCCTCAGCCCATCAAACAATCGCGCCGTCACGCCTCGGATACTGCATGAGCAACTCGCGAATGACGACGAGAAGATCTGGCGGAGCGAACGGCTTCGGCATGAATCGTTGATGCGATCGAAGACGTCCCTCGCGCAAAGCAGGATCTTCGCTGTAGCCCGACATGAAAATCGTCGGTGTCGCTCCGCAGGCTTCCTCGATCTTCGTCGCGAGTTCCGGCCCTGTGAGGCCAGGCATCACAACGTCGGTCACAACCAGATCAAACGGCCTCCCAGTCGTCGCGAGCTTGAGCGCTGCCTCCGACGTGAGACTCGATGACACTTGATAGCCCGCCTGCGAAAGCACACGCTCGAGCAGTTGACGCACCATCGATTCGTCCTCGACGAGCAACACGCGTTCACCGCGACCGCCGTGCGCAATCGGCGGCGCGACCTGCTTCGTCTCCGCAACACCCACAATCCGCGGAAGAAAGACGTGAAACGTCGTTCCAACGCTACGTGCGCTTTCAACGGTGATCTTGCCACCGAGTTGCTCAACCAGGCCGTACACCGAAGAAAGCCCAAGTCCAACACCCTTGCCGACTTCTTTGGTCGTGAAAAACGGCTCGAAAATCCGCGCCTTTGTCGCTTCATCCATACCGATGCCATCATCGGATACGAGAAACTCCACAAAGTCTCCGTGACGCAACGACTCGCTCGGCGCTGTTGTCGGAGGACGCGCTTCGATCCGTACATGCCCGCCTTTCGGCAGCGCGTCGCGCGCATTCAGCACAAGATTCATCAAGATTTGCTTGAGCGCTGCGCTGTCGGCTTGCGCACGTCCGGCATCGGGATGCACTTCGCAAACGAGTTCCACGCGCTCGCCAAGAAGCGGTTTTGCGAGACGTTCCAACTCTGAAACCTCTCGTCGCAAATCGAGCGATTCGATGCGCAACGGATGCTGACGACTCATCGCAAGCAGCGCGCGCGTGAGTGCGGCCGCGTGATCCGTCGCCAACCGAATCTGCTCGAGACTATTGCGAACTTGCTCGCCAGCCGGCGCGCGCGACAGCGCAAGCGCGGTGTAGCCGTGAATCGCCATCAGAATATTGTTGAAGTTGTGTGCGATTCCGCCAGCGAATCGGCCTACAAGCTCCATCTTCTGGATCTGTCGCAGTTCCTCTTCGAGTTGTCGCTGCTTCGCCATCTCGCTGCGCAGCCGCGCCGTGAGTTCGCGCAAATCGCGATTGGTCGACTCCTGCGTTTGAAGTAGCACCAGAAAATCGCCGCGCGGATCATGCGGCGGGAAATCCTGCATCGTCAGGCCCAACGCTGAGAGATCGAAAATGCTCGTAAACCAAGGCCCACCGACGAAAAGCAACCGATCGCCGCCATCGTCGCCTTCAACGCGCACAAACTGCCCACGCAGTTTGAAAAGCGGCCGCTTCGCAAGCGACAGCATGAAAATTGCGCCGTCGTGCGTAGAGATCGCATCGAACCCCGTCACGTCTGTTGGACGGTCGATGACCACGTGTTCAGAAAACGACGCGCCGAGTTCTAACTCAGGCAATGCCGTCTGCCAACGCGGGCCAACCGCGGTCACGCACATTCTGCGATCAATCGCGATGAAGAACGGAAACAACTTGCGAATCAACGATTCGTCGCGCGCGCCATGCACCTCACTCGTGGCACCATCGCTCACGCTGCCGCGCCCTTCGTACGCCAACGCACGCGGAATCGATCGTGTGGACGTCCCCCGTCAACACGTTCCCACGTCGTCTCGACCTCAAGACCAAATCGATCGCCGAGTCCTTTCAAAAGTCCAACGACAAGCGGCGCAAGTCCTGGCCGATCGGAGTAGTAGTGGAGCACAAGACTTTCAGTGCCTTGCTCGCTCACCGAGAAACTTGGCGGCTTCAGATGCGGGAACGACAGTTTCACACGCGTGTGGAGTTGATCGAGATTGCCGAGAAACTCAGGCAATGTGCTTCCAGCGCTCTTCATCAACTCGCCGTAGCCAGCCTCCGCCGTGTAGACCGTCCAGAATCGCCCGAACTCTTCGAGAATCAATTCCGCGGGTGCACCGAGTTCTTCGGTCGCCGCGCTGACAAGGTCGTAGGTCGTCTTGTCGGGGTACTGCTCCATCGACATGAACGGTTCGTCGGGAAGTCCGGCCTTTGCAAGGATTCGCGACCACGCCGCGTCTCCGAAGCGGGTTCGAACGAGCCCCTCGACAGCTTTGTTGATGAGTCCGTACATGGCCGTAGCCTACTGGACAGGCCCGCCGGTCGAGCAGTGCCCGCCGCATTCTTTCTCGACGATCAACGATCGCGGTCGCGAAGTCGCGCCCGAGCGGACGGCGAGGCGAGCCATTCGAACGCTGTACGCGCAAACTCTTGCTCGCTCTGCCAAACGAATCGCGCTCCTTGGATTGCGATCATTCGGCGCGAAAACTCTGCGTCGATCGACGCATCCGAAACTCTTGCCTCATCCGCGAGGGCTTTGTTGTTCCTATCTCGAGAGCGAGCAAAGCACGCGCTCCTGAAGCGAGCGCAGCTCGGTTCAGCGCGCGGTCAGTTGCGAGCGCTCAAACCACCTCGCGAGCGCTCGTCATTCTCGCGCTCGCCGCTGCAGCGGCTCGCTATGGCGTAGTCAACACCAGAGCGCGCAAGTTGCGAAAGCTCGGACCACCCATCTCGGCCCCCGAGGATTCACTCCGAGGGGCGTCGAAGAAAGCGAGCGAGAGCGGCGGACGCGGCGAAGCCGCCCCGCCGCCAGTCGCGAGCGCTCAAAAAAGCCCTCGCGGACTTTGAGTCCGCGAGGGCTTTGTTGTTCCTAGCACCAGAGCGAGCGAAAGCGGGTACCTGAAGCGCAGCTTCAGCAGCCCGCCAGTCGCGAGCGCTCAATACTGCTTTACCACGCGAAGTGCGCGAAGGCCTTGTTCGCATCCGCCATGCGGTGCGTGTTTTCCTTCGTGGTCACAGCCTTACCTTCGTTCTTCGCAGCGTCCCAGAGTTCCTTCGCCAAGCGGAGGTGCATCGGGCGGCCCTTCTCTTCACGCGCGGCTTCGATGAGCCAGCGGAACGAGAGCGACTGCTGACGACGCTTGTTGAGTTGCATCGGAACTTGGTAGTTCGCACCACCGACGCGCTTCGAGCGGACTTCGACCGCTGGACGCACGTTCTCGAGCGCGAGGTGGAAGAGTTCGATCGACGAACGCGGCATCGATTCGGCCTTTTCCTTGTCCGCAGCGCGCTCCTTTTCGAGGCGGGTTTGAATCGCCTCAAGTGCGCCGTACACGCAGCGCTGCGCGGTTGCCTTCTCGCCACCGATCATGACGCAGTTGATGAACTTCGACAGGATCTTGTCCTGGAAGCGCGGATCGGGCTTGAGCCAGTAGTCGTCGGGACGCTTGTAGTGACGTGCCATTGAGAACACTCCTGTGGCTGACGGCATTGGCCTGCGGGCCTTTGCCACTCTTCACCGCGGATGGGAGATGGACATTCCCGTGCGTTCGGATCCGCGATTACTCAGCGTTCTAGAGCCACCTCTAGAACTATGTCGTGAAAGCTGCGGCACGCGCGTCAACGCGTGCCGCAGATTGGTTCAGCAGTTTGCAACGATCACACGTGCGGAGGAGTGAGGATCGATCGAAACTTCGATCGCATCATCAGCCTCGCGTCACGCGACGAACGCGCATCACTTCTTCTTTGTGGCAGCAGCGGCCTTCTTCTTGACGCCGTACTGCGAGCGGCCCTTCTTGCGGCCGTCCACACCGAGGCAGTCAAGCGCGCCACGCACAACGTGGTAACGCACACCAGGAAGATCGCGCACACGACCACCGCGCACGAGCACGATGGAGTGCTCTTGCAGGTTGTGGCCTTCGCCACCGATGTAGGCCGTGACTTCCTTGCCGTTCGTGAGACGCACACGGCAAACCTTGCGAAGCGCGGAGTTCGGCTTCTTTGGGGTCACGGTGCGAACCTGAAGGCAGACGCCGCGACGTTGCGGGCACGCGCCAAGGTCCTTGACCTTGGACTTGGAGGCCTGCACAACGCGTGGCTTACGAACGAGCTGATTAATCGTGGGCATGCGGTAACTCGTGAACTCTTGAAAGTTGGATCGACAAGCGTACCGACAGCCGTGGCGCGGCGCAAGGTGTTTGTGCGCGATGAGACAGAACCAACCAAAGAGCTCGCAAAAGGCCGCGAAACTTGTGGCGTTCCGCGCTCAGCGATATTGGTCGATAACCGCCACAGCAAGTCGATCGCATCGCTCATTCTCAGGATGCCCGACGTGTCCGCGCACCCACTCCGCCTTGATGCGATGGATCGAACGCAGTCGATCGAGCTCTTGCCACAGTTCGACGTTGAGCACTGGCCCCTCTTTGCGGCGCCAACCGCGTCGCTTCCAACCGTCCATCCATTCATTGAGGCCCTTCACGAGATACTGCGAATCGCTCACGAGGCGCACGGTGGACGGTCGTTCCAGCCGCTTCAGGCCCTCGATCGCTCCGAGAAGTTCCATGCGATTGTTTGTCGTCGTGCGCTCGCCGCCAGCGCCCTCGGTTTCAACGCCCGCAATCCGCAAGACAAAGCCCCAGCCGCCCGGACCGGGATTTCCTGAGCACGCACCATCAGTGAAGAGTTCAACGTCAAAGCCTGTCGCCATGCGTCGGAAGGTACTCTGCATACTCAATGTGCGCGACACGCATGGCGAGTTATTGTCCACACGCGCGCACCTTCGCACGCTCGCACAATCGCGTTCGGCAACGCGAATGAGGATTTGACGGTCTTTCAAGCCGTTTCATCTCGCCGCGCGACACGCCTCGCACACGCGAACCTTGACAGTTGCGCGGGTTTCTCTAGACTGTCCCTTCCCCCTACGCCCGACCGATGCTCGGTCCGGCGACGCGGCAATGCCGCGAGATAGCAAGAAGGCAATCATGGTTCCTCCATTCCGCTGCTCCCCAGGTCGTACCCGTCGTCGTCGTTCGCACCAAGCGATCAAGGCTTCGCACACGACGCTTTGCCCAAACTGCGGCGCTGCCAAGCGTTCGCACACTGCATGCTCCTCGTGCGGCTACGTCCGTCCAGGCCTGCAGATCAAGACGAGCAAGCCGACCGCCTGATTCATTCGGGCTTGCCACGATTCTCAGAGTTCGACATTCGCTGCGAAGTTGCGCCCCCGCATCGGGCCACCTCCATGCGGAATCCGCGCGAGTACGCGAATGTCGGCGGAAGTCCGTGCGTGGATTGCCTCAAGGCATGCCCCGCGTCGTACGTCAGGCTCGTCGCGCGCTCAATCTGGCCTGCGAAGCCGCGGCGAGATGAACCGCAGACCTCTGAAAGTCGCACGCGCTGCGACTCTCGCAAGAAAACGTTCTTCGTCACGCGCCGCCTCGCGGCGCGTGTTCGTTTCGATCCCGTAAAGTACGCGTCCCTCTTGCGCCCCGCCGCTTCTCGGTGAGTCGCGCACGAGCAACTCCGAAGGATTCACGCCATGCGTATCGGTGTCGATGTGATGGGCGGCGACAACGCGCCCGATGAAATCCTCAAGGGATCATTCGCCGCGCTGGCGAAGCTCCCGCCCGAGGACACCCTTGTCCTGTTCGGCAAGGGCGACATCATTGAAGAAGCGATCAAGGATCGCGGCATCGCGAAGAGCGGTTCCGGCGCCAAGGTCGAAGTGATTCACTGCAGCGAAGTCATCGAGATGGATGACGCGCCTGTTGAAGCAGTTCGATCGAAGCGCGACAGTTCGATTTCGCGCGCGGCGGAGTACGCGAGCCCACGTCACCCAAATCGCATCGATGCGTGGATTTCCGCAGGAAATACTGGTGCTTGCGTGACAGCGAGCCAGATGTACATGCGTCGTCTCCCGAACGTCATTCGTCCGGGCATCGCGGTCACTGTTCCGACGTTTGCAGGCCCGATCGTTCTCATCGATGTTGGCGCGAACATCGAACCAAAGCCCGTTCACCTTGCTCAATACGGCGTCATGGGTGACGCCTACGCGCGCGGCGTGCTCGGCATCAAGAATCCGCGCGTTGCAATGATGAACGTCGGTGGCGAAGAGCAGAAAGGCACTGCTGAAATGAAGGTCGCGCGCGATCTTCTTCGTGGCGCCGAAGGGCTCAATTTCATTGGATACGTCGAAGGTCGCGGCGTCTTTGACGGCGAAGCGGATGTCGTCATCACCGACGGCGTCGTCGGCAACGTGATGATCAAACTCGCAGAAGGTCTTTCGAAAGGCCTGTTCCAAGCAATTGCCCAGCAAGTGCTTGAAACCGATCCCGAACTCGCGGTGCGACTCGAGCCTGTCGTGAAGGCGATTTACGCGAAGCACGATTACCACGAGTACGGCGGCGCGCCGCTCCTCGGCGTCAACGGCACATGCCTCATCTCGCACGGATCGAGCGTTTCGCGCACGATGATGAACGCAATCCTCCGCGCCCGCCAGTTTGTGTTGACTGGCCTCAATGACGTCATCAACGCACGCCTTGAGACGATCCAAGAGCCCGCCGCATGAATCAGCCCCTCCCAGCGGGTGTTTGTGGCGTTCGTATCCTCGGCACGGGTTCCATGGTCCCCGAGCGTCGCCTCACAAACGACGACTTCTCGCGCATGCTCGACACGAGCGACGAGTGGATCACGCAGCGCACCGGTATCAAGGAGCGACGCGTTCTTGATCTCCGAACGCAAGGTTGTTCGACGCTCGCGCAAGGCGCACTCGAACGCGCGATCGAAAATGCGGGCATCAAGGCCGAAGATCTCGATCTCGTCATCGTGGCGACCGTCACGATGGAGATGACATGTCCGTCGGTTGCGTGTCGCATCGCGGGCGCGGTTGGCGCGAAAAACGCGGCTGCTTTCGACCTCGTCGCGGCGTGCAGCGGTTTCGTCTACGCGCTCAACATGGCTGAAACCATGGTGCGCGTCGGACGCGCACGCACCGTTGCCGTCATCGGCAGCGAAGCGATGAGTTCGATTCTCGATTACACCGATCGCACGGTGTCGATTCTCTTCGGTGATGCGGCCGGTTGCGCGATCATTCAAGCCGACGCCGACCCAACCAAGGGCTGCATCTATCAACACATGGGCGCCGACGGTATCGGTGGACATGCGCTGTACATTCCGAAGCGCGAAACCGACGTTCCGGCCGACGATGCCGACAATCCGATTCGCTTGGGCTACCTCCGCATGAACGGCAAGGAAGTCTTCCGATTCGCGGTGACGAAGTTCAAGGAAGTCATGGAAGATGCGTTTGCGAAGACTGGTCTCACGCCGAACGACGTGAGCCAGGTCATCTGCCATCAGTCGAACGTGCGCATCATTGATGCCGCGCGCGAGAAACTCGGCATCGATCCAGCGAAAATCTATGTGAACATCGATCGCTACGGCAATTCAAGCGCCGGAAGCGTGCCGCTCTGTCTCGACGAACTGTGGCGCGCCGGAAAAATCACGAAGGGCAAGCCGTTCATGATGGTGGCATTCGGTGGCGGCCTGACGTGGGCGTCATCGGTGTGGAGTACTTGAATTCCTTCATGCATCAGGCCTTCATGCATCAGGCCTTCATGCATGAGTCCTTCATGCATGAGTCCTTAAGGCTTCATTTGCCGCGCGCCGCGTCCGCCCTTCGAACACACACCAGACTGCATCCTGACTCGCGTCACGTACGCATTTCAAAAACACGCACATGAACAAGATCGTTCTTCTCTGTCCTGGTCAAGGCGCACAAGCAATCGGCATGGCCAAGGCTTGGGCCGATACGAGCCCTGCCGCGCGAAACGTGCTCAACGAGGCCGATCGCATCTTTGGCAGTGGCCCCGATGGACGCACGCTCAGTGACATTGCGTTTCACGGCCCGATCGAAGTCTTGAGCCGCACGGATATCTCGCAGCCGGCCCTCTACACGGCGGCCATCGCGTGCTACCACGCACTGCCCGATGACGTGCGTCAAGGCGCACTGCGCGCAACCGCCGGCCTCTCGCTTGGCGAGTACACCGCGCTGCACCTCGCGGGCGCGTTCGACTTTGAAACTGGCCTCCGGCTCGTGATGCGCCGCGGTCAACTGATGCAGCAGGCGGCCGAAGCCTCGAAGGGCGGCATGGTCGCCCTCATCGGCGCCGATGAAGCGCAGGCGAATGAGGTTTGCGCGAAGGCGCTTGTCGGGGCTGCGGCGGGCGAATGCCTCGTCCCCGCGAACTTCAACGCCCCCGGCCAAATTGTGCTGTCCGGTTCGATCGAGGCATGCGAGCGCGCGGTCACCGCGGCCGACGGCATCTGCCGCGCCACCAAACTCCAAGTGGCGGGTGCCTTCCACAGCCCGCTCATGGCCCCGGCGGCCGAGAAGTTGGCAGAGGCGCTCGCGAACGTCACGATCCAACCGCTCGCCTGCGAGGTTTGGTCCAACGTCACCGCGCAACCCCATCAAGCCTCGAATCCGGAACTTCTTCGCAAGCTGCTGGTGGAACAGCTCGTTTCCCCAGTACGATGGGCGCAGTCCTGTGCGAACATGCTCGCGGCGATGACCGCCGACGGGACACGCGCCGAGACTGCCTTCCATGAACTCGCACCTGGCTCCGTGTTGAAGGGCCTGATGCGACGAATCGATAAGACCTGCGAGGTACTTCCACATGACGCGCCGTAATCGCTTCATCCTCACGCTCTCGGCACTCGCCGCATCGAGCGCACTCGTTGCCTGCGGTGAAGAACCGCCGCCGGTTGTGACGGCTCCCCCGCCGCCGCCGAAGCCGACCGCCCCGCCGCCACCGCCGGTGACTCCGATTTCGGAACTCATGGCGAAGCACGACATCGATCAGCGCGTCAACCTCCCCGAGGCCGACGCTCCTGCGACCGACGTCGAGCGCATCGCGGTTCTCAAGTTCTATGACTCCTTCGCACGCGGCAACATCGAATCGCTGAAGGGCATGCTCTCGAGCGTCGACCAAGCCGAACTCGATCGACTTGTCGAGTCGGGCGCGTTCAAAGCATCGACCGACGCGGTCACGCGCATCGACGTCCGTTGCGGTCGCCAAGATTCTGATCGCTGCTCGCTCGCCGTCTTCCACGTCGGCGATGAATTCGAGCCTCAACTCTGGACCTACAGCGCTGGTTCGACCAGTGCTGAGTTCGACTCCGTTCCTTCGCCGCCGAACATCATGAATCAACTCAGCGGCGACGATCACATCGCCGTGTGGTACGACATCGTGAAGAAGGAACTCGCGAAGGCTGACGAGCCCGACGTCGTGCTCGAAATCCCGCAGAAGGACTTCACCGAAGTCGAAACCGCGTCGAGCGGTGAAAGCGGCGGCGAGACTCCGGGACCAACCGGACCGTCGGCACCGGGCGGCGCTCCTGGTAAGCGCGCACCGGGC
Organism: Phycisphaeraceae bacterium; assembly: GCA_040380385.1. GTDB lineage: Bacteria > Planctomycetota > Phycisphaerae > Phycisphaerales > SM1A02 > QWPT01. The sequence goes on from JBEIJG010000009.1 coordinate 14,590, forward strand.
GCACCGATCAAGCCACCGAAGCCACCAGGATTCGGCCAGCAGTGAGCGGATCGCTCGAAGAAACACGATGCATACACACAAGCCGTCGCGATCGACGGCTTGTGTCTTTTTGGCTTGTGTCTTTTTGGCTTGTGTCTTTCTGGCGCGTGTCGAGCGCGTGTCTTGCTGGCTTGTGCCTTCTTTGTTCGCATCATCATGCCTCGTGTCGCTTTCGACACGCATGCTGCTTCCCACGCGCCGCATCGCTTCCGTTAGACTCGTTGCCCTCGCTGCATGCCGCAGCGCCTGGAGGCTAGAGTCATCAAGAAGCGCGTCGCCATCGTCACCGGAGCAAGCCGAGGAATCGGTCGAGCCATCGCGGAACGTCTCGCCAAAGACGGACGCCACGTCGTGCTCGTCGCACGCAGCGCCGAGGGACTCGCCGCGACCGACGCGGCCATCAAGGCTGCCGGTGGATCCTGCGAAGTTCGCCCCTGCGACATCGCAAACTCTGCCGACGTGCAGCAGCTCGTGGACGGCGTCGCCGAAACCCACGGACGCCTCGACATTCTCGTCAACAACGCAGGCATCACCCGCGACACGCTGCTTCTCCGTATGACGGACGAGCAGTGGGACGAAGTGCTCAATGTCAACCTGCGCTCGGTTTTCGTGGCCTGCCGCGCCGCGCTGCGCCCCATGATGCGCGGCAAGTTCGGCCGCATCGTCAATATCGGCAGCGTCTCGGGACTGTCCGGCAATGCGGGCCAAGCGAACTACGCTGCCGCGAAGGCCGCGCTTGTCGGCTTCACCAAGACGGTCGCGAAGGAAATGGGCGCGAAGAACATCACCGCGAACGTCGTCGCCCCCGGCTTCATCGAAACCGACATGACCGACATCCTCGGCGACGCGGTCAAAACCGCCGTCCTTCCAAACATCCCGGTGCGTCGCTTTGGTAAGCCCGAAGAAATCGCCGCTGCGGTTGCGTACGCGACGAGCGATGAAGCGGGTTTCTTCACCGCGCAGACGATCGTGGTCGATGGCGGCATGGCGGCGTAAGCGTTCAGCGAGTCCCGCGAAGCATCACGCGCAGTTCCTGCGCGTGGGCACGACGGGCAGGGCAAGCGCCAAGCGTTTTCGCTATATTCCGCCCCCCTCGACGGCGGCAGTTTCCGAACTGGCCACCAAACCAGGCGAGGCTCGAATCGGCGGACAGGCGCAGTGACTGCCCGGCGGCGAGGCCAGACGAAAGACAAGCAACAACGCGTGTGATCCTTGGTGATCCTCGCCATCTGAACAGTCCACCAATCGCCCCACTTCGGGGCCTTACGAAGGAGCAGACCGTGACCGACGCCGAGATCGAAAAGAAGGTCATCGACATCGTTGCCCAGCACACCGATGCGGAGCCCGAGTCGATCACCCGCGAGACGAGCTTCACCAACGACCTCAACGCCGACAGCCTCGACATCGTCGAGTTGCTCATGGAGTTTGAGGCGCAGTTCGGAACGAAGATCCCCGACGAGCAGGCGGAGAAGATCCACACCGTCGGACAAGCGATCGACTTCATCAAGGCGAACCGCCCGCAGGGCTGAAAGGTGTTCCACCCAGTGGCGGTAGATCCGCGATGCGCCCCAAGAGATTGGTCGCTCGCGCTCTGTAAACCACCACGGTTGGACGAAGTCCATGTCGGCTTCACTTTCTGAATCTGAAATTGAGGCGAAGGTCGTCGAGGCCATCGCAGACCAACTGGGCGTTGCCCGGACGGATGTCACGCGCGCGAGCGAGTTCGACAAGATCTGCGATAGCCTCGACAAGGCTGAGTTGATGATGGAGTTCGAAGATCTCTTCGAAATCTCGATCACCGACGAGGCCGCGAGCAAACTCACCACGGTCGCTGACGCGATCGAGTTCATCCAGCGCACGCTTGCAGGCGGCCGCTGAGGGACGTACCGATGAAGACCATCACGCTCCGCCGAGTCGTCGTCACCGGTATCGGCGCCATCTCGAACCTTGGACCGACCGCGACCGCGACGTGGGCGGCGATGAAGGCCGGCAAGTCCGGCATCTCGCCCCTGCGGAGTTTCCCTCAGAACGAAGACTGGACCGTCCGTTTCGCGGGCGAAATCCACGACTTCGATCCATCGCACGTGGTCGATGGCCGCGAACAGAAGCGCATCGACCGCGTGGCGCTCTTCGCGATGGTTGCGGCGCATGAAGCCGTGCAGGATTCCGGCCTCGATCTCAAAAACGCTGCCGATCCGTACCGAAACGGCACGATCATCGGTTCGGGCATCGGTGGCGTTCTCACGATGGAAGAGGGCCACACGAAGCTCCTGCAAACCGGCCCGCGTCGCGTGAGCCCGTTCGTTGTGCCGCGTCTTATGGTGAACGCTGCGCCCGGCAACGTTTCGATCCAATTCAATCTCCGCGGACCGAGCACCGCTGTTGCTTCGGCCTGCGCGTCGAGCGGTCACGCGATGGGTATCGCCATGCAAGCGATTCAGCGCGGCGACTGTGACGTCATGGTCGCAGGCGGCGCTGAAGCGGCCATCACGCCGCTCACGCTTTCAGCGTTTGCCTCGATGAAAGCGTTGTCGACGCGCAACGACGATCCAACCAAGGCTTCGCGACCCTTCGATAAGGATCGCGATGGCTTCGTGCTTTCGGAAGGTTCGGCGATCGTCGTGCTCGAGGAACTCGAACACGCCAAGAAGCGCGGCGCGCGCATCTATGCCGAGCTCGCCGGCTACGGCGCGACCGGTGATGCGTTCCACATCGCGGCGCCCGATGAGCAAGGCTCCGGCGCCTACAAGGCGATGGAAACCGCGCTGCGCGACGCTGAACTCTCCGTGTCGGACGTCGGTTACATCAACGCGCACGGCACCTCGACGCCGCTCGGCGACAAGGCTGAAGTTGGCGCGGTGAAGCGGCTCTTTGGCGATCACGCGTACAAGGTCGCGATGAGTTCAACCAAGTCGATGACCGGCCACGCGCTTGGCGCCGCGGGCGGAATCGAAACGATTCCAACCATCATGGCGATCCACGAGGGCGTCCTTGCCCCGACGATCAACCTCGACAACGCCGACGAAGGTTTTGACCTGAACTTCGTCCCGAACGTTGCACAGGAAGCCCGTGTCAACGTCGCGCTGAACAACACCTTCGGCTTCGGCGGCCACAACGTGAGCTTGGTCTTCAAGCGATTTGTTGGCTGAGGCGATTCGTCGGCTGAGGCGATTCGTCGGCTGAGGCGATTCGTTGGTTGGAACGCCTCGCTTGTCGAGGGCGTACCCGCTGGGCGGTCCTTCCGGTCGACTCCCCCTTCAACGCCCCGCGCGGAGCGATCCCTCGGCGATTTCTCGCGTCCCGACCGCGACAAAGTCGGCCGCGCGGCGAACGGCCGCCGCACTTCCGCGGATTCTCCGAATGCCGCGAGCCCGACCAAAGGCGCCGCCGTTCCTTGGCCGATAAGAGCCCCATGTCCCATGACCTCGCCCGCATCCTTCGGCTCGAAGTGCCGCTGATCGTTCAGATCGCGGAACGCCGCATGCCGCTCTCCGAGGTGACCGCGCTCACGCACGGTTCGATCATCGAGTTACCAAAGCAGATCGACGAGGAACTTGATGTCCTCGTCAACAACAGTCGCATTGGCTCGGGTCGCGCGGTGAAAGTCGGTGAGAACTTTGGCGTTCGCATGACGCAGGTTGGTGCCGTCACCGATCGCGTCGCAGCACTTGGGGGTTGATGCGGGGTTGATGCAGGCTTGATGCCTCAACCGTCACACTTCCCTCGATCGGCGCCCAAGTCGAAGACTCGTTTCCATTCACGTGCATTGTCCCCCGCTCGCTCGCGAGTGCTGAGAGTAAGGTCCCTCTATGCCACGCAACATCCCTGTCGGAAACGGCGAAATGCTCGTCGCGTTCGACGATCAGTACCGAATGCGCGACCTCTACTGGCCGCACGTCGGGCAGCCGAATCACACCGGTGGCCATCTGCAACGCTTCGGGGTTTGGGCGGACGGGCAATTCGCGTGGATCGATTCACCAGGTTGGACGCGCGACCTTCGCTACAAGCCCGACACGATGGTGACGGAAGTGCGGCTGCGCCACGAGCGACTCGGCGTCGAAGTCATTTGCAACGACGCCGTCGACTACTGGAGCCCCGTCTATTTTCGCCGCGTCGTTGTGACCGACATCCTCGGAAAGCCGCGCGATGTGCGCGTCTTCTTCCACCACGACATCAGCGTCAACGAGTCGCCTGTTGGTGACACGGTCATGTTCGACCCGCAAACAGGCGGGCTCGTTCACTACAAGGACAACGTCTATTTCCTGTTGAATGGTTGCTCGTCGGGCCGTTTCGGCGTCGATCACTGGGCGACCGGTGCCAAGCGTATCGGCGACGCAGAAGGCACATGGCGTGACGCGGAGGATGGCCTGCTTTCGCGGCACTCGATCGCGCAAGGTTCGGTCGACTCAACGATCGGCTTTGGCCTCGCGCTCGCGCCGTGGGGTTCAGGTTCGATGCACTGCTGGCTCGCTGCGGGACGTACGCACGAGCAGGTCGTTGCGCTGAACGACAAGATCCGCATCAAATCGCCGCAACGGATGATGGATCGCACCGAGGCATACTGGCGTCTTTGGGCATTGAAAGAGCCGCTCGATTTGTCGCCGCTCCCCGAGCGTTTGCGCGACATGTTCGTGCGAAGCCAAGTGATTTGCCGTACGCAGATCGACAACAACGGCGCGATCATCGCTGCCAACGATTACGACATCACGCATTTCGCTGGCGACACATACTCGTACATGTGGCCACGCGACGGCGCGCTCGTTTCTCATGCGCTCGTGCTTGCCGGTCACGGCGAACTCTCGCGAAACTTCTTCCGTTTCTGCGAGAAAGTCATCACGAAAGACGGCTACTTTCTGCATAAGTACAACCCGACGGGAACACTCGCGTCGAGTTGGCATCCGGCGGTGTTGGACGGCGAACGCGTACTCCCGATTCAGCAGGATGAAACGTCGCTCGTCATTTGGGCGCTGCGACGACACTTCCAAGTGTTCCGCGACGTCGAGTTCATCAAAACGACCTACAACACACTCGTTGTCGAGCCAGCGAACTGGATTCTCCGCTATCGCGATCACAACGGACTGCCGCTGCCCTCGTGGGATCTTTGGGAAGAGCGACGCGGCGTGCATCTCTTCACCGTCGCCTCGACGATTGGCGCGTTGAAAGCGGCCGCAAGCTTCGCGCAAGACATGGGCGCGTACGACCGCGCGAGTGAGTTCAACGAAGGCGCGGAGCGCATGCGCGGCGCGATGATTCGCCACATGTGGGAACCGGAACGCGGCCGCTTCGCGCGCATGGCGACGCCGCTCTCCGATGGCACATATCGCCTCGATATGACGATCGATTCCAGTGCGTACGCACTGTTCGCGTTTGGCGCGATGGACGCGCGCGACCCGAAGGTCGTGTCGATGATGGAGGCCGTGCGCGAGCGGCTTTGGGTGAAGACCCACATCGGCGGCCTCGCGCGCTACGAGAACGACTACTACCACCGCGTCGAACACTCGAATCTGAAGGACGTGCCGGGCAACCCGTGGGTTATCTGCACCTTGTGGGTCGCGCAGTGGCTGATCGACTGCGCCGAGACCGTCGAGCAACTCGAACTCGCGCTGCCGTACCTGCACTGGACCGCGGATCGCGCGTTCCCGTCGGGTGTCCTTGCCGAGCAATTCGACCCGTACACCGGCGCGCCGATGTCGGTGAGCCCGCTGACGTGGTCGCACGCGACGGTGATGACGGTGACGATTAAGTACCTGTTGAAGCACGCGCAACTGACGGGGCGCCCATCGGGCAGCCTCGCCGAGCGCGCATTCGGAAAATCGCGATGATGAGGAAGGTTTCCCGCGAATCCGCTGCGGGAAACGCCCGAACCCACCGCACCCGCAAGAGTTGCGGGCGCGTTTCCGTTTCGCTGCCCGCGGCCTACTTGCTCGATTCGCTCGGCTGTCTCCTCTCTTCGCGCTGAACCAACATGCTTCCTCTTGACAGGCAGTTCGCAGAATCGATTGACGGCGTGTCCCGCGCGCTCGCAGAGTGGTCGCTTGGGCTCTTGTTCGAGCGAAATCCTGGCCTCGAAGCGCGTTACGGCAATCAAGCTCGGCCGCTCTGGAAGGGCGAGATGACGAATCGCCTCCAGTATCTCGCGGAGGCGATCGCGGCGGATCGTGTTGGCATTTTCCTCGAAAGCGTCGAGTGGGCGCGCGCGGCGTTCCTCGCGCGTGAGATGGAGCCGAACGATCTCCTCGAGAGTTTGAAAGCACTCGAAGAAACCGTGCGTGCGGAGTTGCCCGCGCAAGTTGCCTCACGCGCGGGTCGCTTCATTGCGGAAGGAATTGCCGCGCTCGAGCGTTCGCCGAAGGACGACGGCGTGGTGGCGAGTTTGCTCGACGCGTCATACGTCGATGGCACGCGCGCGCGCCTCTACCTCATGCACATGCTTGAGCGGAAACAAGCGAAGGCAGTCGACGTGCTCCTTGAAGCTGTTCGCAGTGGCCGGAGCGTGGCGGAGGTCTACGAAAGTGTGATCGCGCCGGCACTGGTCGAAGTTGGCCGCATGTGGCACCTGCGCGAGGCGACGGTTGCGGATGAACACTACGTGACGACTGCGACGCAAGCAGCGATGTCGGTGTTGCGCGCGAAACTGCCTGCAGGGAACTCGAACGGAAAGTGGGCTCTTGCCGCGAGTGTTGGTGGCGACCTCCACGACGTTGGTATTCGCATGGTGTCTGACTTGCTCGAGTCGGAGGGTTGGCAGGTCGATTGCCTCGGTGCGAATATGCCGACGATCGACATCCTCGATCAC
>JBEIJG010000010.1:0-20711 GCA_040380385.1 Phycisphaeraceae bacterium
GCAAGAGATCGAGCCAAAATTGGTACGCCAAGGTGTGGGTTGGGAGCGCTATCACCACGCTTTGCCGCGACCAACGCCGCTTGGATCCTACTGGTTTGTCGGAACAAAGGGAGTGCTTGCAGTCGCGCCGCTGTTGGTCACTGGCGCGTCGCTGACAAACCGAGCGAACTTCCAAGAGTATGGAATGTTGGCAACGATTTTCCTTCTCATCGTCGCGATCGTTGTGCTGACACGTTTGCCGCGACAGCCATCGCCGAGGCCTGAAGAGGTATGAACCCTTTGCCAGTCATCAATGACTCTGCACGGGTATCGATGGCTGTCGTTGTTCCAGCGGCGTCGGAATCCGTGGTCATCGCACGGCTCATCAAAACACTTGCAGACCAGCAGTTTGTTGGCACCGTCGCGATCGTGATTGCAGTGAATGGCGCGCGCGACAATACCGCGGCAATCGCTCGAGCGCGTATCGACGAGCTCGTGCCCAGATCGACATGGTGCTGGCGTGTGCTTGAGTTGCCCGTGCCGTCGAAATCACGAGCGTTGAATGAAGGTGAGCGTATCGCTCGAAGTCTGCTTCGAAGCTTGGGTGTCGAGAGTCCTGACATCACGTTCTATCTCGACGCAGATATCGAGCTCTCGCCAAACACATTTGACGAGGTCGCGAGCGCATTGTCAGACGTGCGGCCTCGTATCGTGCAGCCGTTTCGCTGCGCCGAGGCGTCGGCACCGTTTCTCAGTTGGATGGCTGGAAACGCTTTGTGCACATTGCCTTGGGTCACCGGTGATATCGCCTGTGGCGGAGTGTTTGCGGTGAATCGTGCAGGGCGTGAGCGATGGACAGAGTTTCCCGATCTTGCGGCAGATGATGCGTTTGTCTTCAACCGATTTCGAAGCGAGGAGCGTGTGGTGGTCACGAGTGCGAGGGCGACGCATCCGATGCCCGCAACGCTTCGTGGACTTGCTCGACAACAGCGTCGATGGCGTCTTGCACGCAAAGAACTCGAAGCATCGGGAGTTCCTTCAGCGTTTCCTTGTGATGCGGCGTCGTCCTGGCCAATGCGCCGACGCATCAAGGCGATGCTCTCTTCACCGCGCGTGCTTTTGTCCTTTGTAGGTCTGCGTGCGATTCGCGTCGCGTCGTACTTCGATCGTACGCACTTTCGATCACATGTTTGGGAAGTCGATCGAGTGGGCAGCATGCAGAACAAGCACAGCATGAAGATGCGGGGTCACGATGCAGCACGCTCCTGACGACACTGCTCATGGCGATCGTGACGACGAGCAATTGCGCCTCGTTGCACCAGCACTGTTTGCAGGCCTTCCGAAGTCGGGCATGCTTCCTGCCACGATCTGCAACTGGGCGCCGCGTCGGCGTGCGGAGTGGTGGGCGTTCAAGGCGGCGAAACTGGACGGGGGTCTTGCGCGATCGCTGATTGTCCGACGCAAACTTCTTGAGTCGAGCGGGGTCGTACTTGGCGCGTGGTCGCAGGGACCTGGTTTGACTCAAGGCGCATTCCCGCCGAACTCCATCATCGGCCGCTATTGCTCCATTGGCCCCGGCGTGATGGTTGCGAACGAGAATCACCCGCTTGATCAACGCTCAACGTCTGGGTGGTTTTACGATCCGATCTGCGGGCTTGCCAGACAGCGGGTACTTCCGCCGCGACCGATTTTGGCGATTGGACATGACGTTTGGATCGGCGCGAGTGTGTGTATCACCCCGCGCGTTCGTCGCATAGGTCACGGTGCTGTAATCGGCGCAGGCTCGGTGGTGACGCGCGATGTTCCACCGCTTGCCATCGTGGCGGGGAATCCGGCACGGCTCTTGCGATACCGATTCGAAGGAGCGGAAGCTCAATCGTGGCTCGCCTCGCGATGGTGGCGCCTCGAACCTGCGAAGGCACTGGCGTCGTTTCGGTCGATGTCCGATGAAGCGAAGTGCGCTCCTGAATCCGCGCGTTGGCCGGAAGCGCTCGAGGCTTCAGAGGGCGCGTTCGACGCGCTGCTTCTGATCTGAGTCCATGCACGCGCGCCACAGTCGCACGAGATCAGCGACCGCGAGCGTTTCAGGTCGTTGCGTCGGTTCGATGCCGTCGGGCCACGTGCGCGCGCGGCCGAGGATCGCGCCGAGTTGCTTGCGGCGTTTCGAGAAGAGTGTGTGCACGAACGCGCCGAAGGCATCGGCCTCTTCGCGCGCGATGGCGGGAGCTGCACGCGGGCGAATTGCGAGCATGGCGCTTGTGACATCGGGTGAAGGCCAGAAGCAGCCGGGGGCTAAAACCGCGAGTTGCTCGACCTCACAGAATGCCTGCACGAGAATTGTCAGCGGCCCGTACTCGCCGGTTCCTGGTTGTGCGCGCAATCGATCACCGACTTCACGCTGAATCGTGACGAACTGCCCACGACAGGCCGGGAGCGACGCGCAGATTGCCATGACAGGGCTCGCCGCTTGATACGGAAGATTCGCGACGAGCGTGAAGGTGCGTCCGGCGATTCGCGCGAGCGCGTCTGCGTTGAGCGCGCGCTTGCCATCCAAGCAATCACCTTCGATGAGTGTGAAGCGCGGATTGGCGCTGAGCCGCTCGCGTAGGATCGCAGCCATGTCGCGATCGAGTTCAATCGCGATGAGTTCGGCGCCGCGCGAAAGAACTTCCTCGCTCATCGTGCCCGTGCCCGGCCCAATCTCAAGCACAAGCGATCCTTCGCCGATCCCGCTCGCGTCGACGAGGCGCCGCAGCAAGTTGTGATCGACGAGAAAATTCTGCCCAAAGCGATGCTTCGGCGAGATTCCGCGTGCGGCGAGAAGTTCCTTGATCTCCGACTGGGTTTGCACGCGCGCATCGTACGGGAGTCGCGTGGCTTGCTACATCAAGCAACAGGCCCAGCGCGTGCTGGGCCTGTCGAAAGCTTCCAAAGTTGGAACGTGCAAAGTTGGAACGTGCAAGTGACGAGTCGCGCGTGCTTACGAACCCCACGCGCCGAGGAGCGCGGCGAGGTCGCCCGCATCCACCGTTCCGCTGCCGTCGATGTCGCCGATGCCCGAGCCGCCCCAGTTCGAGAGCAGAATCGCGAGATCGCTCGCATCAACCGAGCCGTCGCCGTTCAAGTCTGCAGGGTTGCCCGCAGACAACTTGACGCTCGCCGCATCCATCGCGACCGGCGCGCTCTTACCCGTCTCGACCCAGAGGTCGTACGCGGTTTGGCCGGTCGTGTCGGTGTAGTTTTGATCGCGAAGGAACTCGATGTACTCCTTCGTGGTCGTCTGGAAGTAAAGCGTCACGGTTGCGCCTGTCGCGCCAGCAGGGATTTCGAAGAGGGTGTCATCCCAGTGCTGACCATCGGCGTAGGTGTATCCAACGGCACCCGAGCCAATCGCGTTAAACGACGCGTTGGTGAAGCCACGAGGCGGAATGCGGTTGTCGGAGAACACCTTATTGGCGAGCGCGAGGTGGAAGCCAGGGCCAGCCGGGATACCGGTCAACTTCGCGACCGCAGGCGAAATGCCTTGCTTCGCTTGATAGACCTTCGTGTCCTTCGTCGTGAGATGCGCCGTCGCGCTGTTGTACGCGCCGCGTTCCGCAACCACCGCGCCGGTTGCGTCGGTGAACTTCACGTTGAGCCACATGCGGCGGCCTTCAGGGTAACCCGTTGGAAGCTTGTGGCCCGATTCATTGATCACGCGCACCTTGACCTGCGAGCCTTCTTGCGTGACTTGCATGTCGGATGCGTTCTGCAGCATCTGAATCGTGCGCGCGGAAGCCTGATCGATGCGGTCCTGTGTGAGGCCGAGTGCATCAGCTTCATCGGGGCCAAGTTGCTCGCGGATCGCTTGCACAACCCACGTGTTCGCGCCGGCGAACGAGTGCTGCGGCATGTCGGTGCGCTCAAACCACGGCTCGCCGAACTCGTAGAAGCGGCAGCCGCCGGCAATCACCTTCGGCATGTGGCAATCTTGGCAGCTCGAAACGACGCCATCGGCGTCATTACCGCCGTAGCGATGATCGGCGTATTGGACTCCGTTGACATACGCACTGTTCAGCCACTCGCTGTAGGTGCGCTGCTCAGGGAACATGTCCGTCGGGTTCTGCGTCGGGTGCGGCGAACCCAACGAGTTGAGCACATACTCACCCGTCTTCGGATTCTTCGTGTAGAGCGGATTGCTCACGTCGTGGCAGGTGCCGCAGAACTCGCTCGAGCGGTGATATGGCGACGTGATCAACTTCACTGAGCCGCCGTGGAGGTTCACCGGAACGTCGCTGAATGGACCACGACGGTTGTCCTCAGGATCGACCACGTAGCGGCCGTTTCCGTCGCCAGTCGGGATCAGACCTTGCGATTGAAGCGCGCTGATGATCGGAACGTCGGGTTCCGCGGGGTCGCCGGGGTAGCCGACGGCGCTCTCAGGACCAAGCGTTGGGTTCACGATGCGGTGGCATGCGTTGCAGTTCACGCCGTCGAAATCTTCGGCGCCGAAGTCATCGATCTTGCCGTCCGCAGACTTGCCGGAGAGCCAACCCGCAGGCGAGTGGCAACGGATGCAGGTTTCGCCGCCGACGTTCGCGTCTTGATTCGCGATGGCGAGCGCAGCGTGCCAAACCGGGTCGCGCGCGCTCTGGCCCATGAGGCTCGTGATCCACGTGTCGTACGGCGCAACTTGATCGCCGTAGTCTGAGTGGCAGTACTGGCAGTTGATGCCGCCGATGATCGGGGCAAAGACGTCTGGGTTTGGCTCAGGTTGCGTGCCGGGCTGGAAGAAGTCCGATGCCGTCGTTGAAAGCTGCTTCTGGCCGGTGCCACCGCGGGCCGCGACCGAGCCAACGATGCCGCCGACTGCCGCGAGCGCGGCGATCGCAAGCACGCTGCGCGCGACCGTACCGCGGGGAAATGCCGAAGCCACGACTTTGTGAGCGCGCGATCGGGAATCGCGTGACGGGAGTTGCTTCGGGGTCGTTGGTTGATCACTCATGTGGTCACTCATCTTTGGGGCTCAACGTCTCTAGGCTCAACGTGGGGACGGGCACGTGTGTCCGTTTCGGGCTCGCTCGTTCCGCCTCTTGCGAAGTCGTGCGTCAGCTTCTCATCATCGGCCAAGAAGATGTATCGGTTCGCACGGGAGCGAGCGTCGTTCCCAAAAAACGCGGGTTCTCGCCAGAGTTCGCAGAGTAGATCCTTCGAGGGTCGGGTCAAGGAAGTCTCCATGAAGTCTCTAGGAACTCGCTAGGAACTCTCGAAGGAGAGGAGTCAGATCCCGAAATCTTGCGGTCGCGTCGTTCGACCCTCGGCAGTATCGGACGCACGCATCGGTACACTCCGCGCCATGTCGGAGCGCGTTCGAGGTCACATTCTTCCTTCCCGCACCTCCAAGACGCCCCTCGCGCGGATCACCGCGGCGATCGCCCTCGCGCTGCCGGGGACGCTCATCGCGACGGGCTGTGCAACCGTGACGGAGGGGCCCGAGTTTGTTCCGGTCCAGCAGGGGTCCTACGAACGCGCGTTCGATGCCGCCTGTGCAGTCGCGCGCGAAGAAGGACTTATCCCGGAGATCACCGATCGCCGTGCGGGCTCGATCGAAACCCAACCGCGCACCGCAGGATCGTTGCTCGAGCCGTGGGCGTGGCAAGATCTCACAGCGAGCGAAGTCATGGAAGGGACGTTCGGATTCGAACGTCGTCGTGCGCGCTTCGAGTTTGTGCCGGCGGGGTTCCGCCCTATTCCGCCGGAAGCGACCGCGCCATTGGCGGGACCGATTCTTCCAGGCTCATCGCGCGGAACAGGCGCGGATGTCGCGTCTGCAACGGGCGATTTGGAGTTGCGCGTCTCGGTCAGCGTCGAGCGGCAATTTCGTCCGGGCTATCAAGGTCCGGCATACACGCGATCGCTCGGCAGTTTCTCCACCGACGTGACGCGCAAGGACGATCCACGCGCGCCGCGCGACTTGTCGATGTGGACGCCGATCTCACGCGACGAGCGGCTCGAACGCATCTTGCTTGAGCGTGTCGCCGCGAAGCTGGCGGCGGAGGCGCCGGAGTCGGCGGAGTCTGGGAAGGCTCCAAGCACGGAAGCTTCGCCAACGAAGTGATCGCTCGTGTTGATCGCTCGTGGTGATCGCTCGTGGTGATCGCTCGTGCGCGTGTGCGCGCGAGGCAAGCGTGCTTGAACCGCGCATCACCCAAGCCGTGGATCAACAAATCGATAGAGCACGTCGACGGCGAGATTGAGCACGACCATCAGCGTTGAGTAGACGAGGACCACGCCCATCACAAGCGTGATGTCCTTGCCGAGAACGCCATCGACAAAGTGCTGCCCGACGCCTGGTACCGCGAAGACTTTCTCAACGACGAACGACCCTGTGAGCGCGACCGCAGTCGCGGGCCCGAGATACGAAAGCACCGGAAGAAACGCGTTCTTCAACGCGTGCTTGAGTGCGACTTTCCAGCGCGGCAAACCCTTGGCGCGCGCGGTGCGGATGTAGTCGCTCGACATCTCTTCGATCATGCCGAAGCGCACGAGTCGCGAGATGTATGCCGCGAACGGCAGCGACAAAGTGAACGCCGGAAATGACGCGCGCACCAATGATTCGAACACCGTTTCGCCGCCCCAGCCGATGGCAGGTGCACGCAGTTTTACTGCGAAAAACATAAGAATCGCGCTGCCGATGACGAAGCTCGGCAAACTGATTCCGATGATCGCGAGGAGCTGTGTGAGGTAGTCCGACGCGCTGCCCGGACGCAGACCGCCGATCGTGCCCGCAACAAGCCCGATCGAAAGCGCAATGAGCATCGCGGCGAGTCCGAGCGAAATCGAAACAGGAAGTCCCGTGCCGAGGATTTCGTTGACACTCCAATCGGGTTGCTTCAACGAGGGGCCAAGATCAAATGGCTGTGGATGCACGCCGATGATCCACGACACGCCCGACGCTTTGCCGAGATAGTCGAAGTAGAACGCGACGGGGTCGTCGAGTTTGTACTGCTGCTTCATCGCCTCGACGATTTCCTCAGGAGGACGACGGCCTTCGGGGTTCTCGAGCGGGTTGCCAGGAATACTCCACGCAAGCAAGAAGGTCACTGTGTAGACCGCGAGCACAATGAGTGGCAACTGCAACAGTCGCCGCGCGAGCAAACTCGCAATTGTTTGTCGCTCGCTGCTCACGGCGTATCTCCCGCAGGGGACATGTCGCTCGCCTCGCCGCGCGTTCCTTCGCTGGTGCCATCACTCGTTGCCGCAACATTTCCATCGCGTCGACGAAGCGTCGAGAGATCTTGTTCTAGCCGCGGATGTCCGCTCATGCCAGCGAGCCGTGAAGGGTCGTACATGTAGACCGTCACGTTGTTGCAGATCGGTAACAGCGGCATTTCTTCGGTGAAAAGCCAGCGTTCACACTCGGCGAGCATCACGAGCCGCTTCGCAGCGTCGGGCTCCAGACGCGCGGCCGCGAGCATCGCGTCGAGCTTCGGATTCGAGTACCCGCGATCGTTGTTGCCGTTGTCTGAACCCTGCAAATCAAGCCACGTCGTTGGGTCGCCGTAGTCGCCGTACCAACCGCCACGCGCGATCATGAAGTTGCCCTTCTTCAGATCTTCCTTGTAGAGCTTCGAGTCTTTGCCGCGACATTCAGCGGCGACGCGCAACTCACGCTTCCACATGTCGCGCATCGCGAGCGCGAGGTTTTGATAGCGCGGGCTCGCCGTCGAATAGAGGATGTCGACGGTGGGGAACTTCTCGCCCGCAGCGTTTTCTACGACACCATCACCGTTGCGATCTTCATAGCCCGCGGCTTTCAATTCTTCCCGTGCACGGACAGGATCAAAGCCGAGTCCTTCGACGACCGGATAGCCCAGAATCGAATTCGGCGGCACAAGTGTCGAAGCCACGCGCTCGCCAAGTCGTGTCACGCGATCGATGAGTTGCTGCTTATCGACGGCCAATGCAAACGCGCGACGAACGCGTGCGTCGTGGAATGGATTGAACTTCTCGCCGGGCAACGTCTTGCGACAGTTGAAACTGAAGAAGTCGGTGCCGAACGCATCGAATCCGCGCACATCGCGCCGTTCGCCTGCGCGAGGCGGCGGAAGCGCGCCGACGACATCATCGAGGTCGCCGCCGCGCGCGAGTCCCGCGTCAACGTCTGCACGAAAGCGCTCGAGATACGCTCGGCGCTCGGCGAGCATTTCCGTCTTGTATTCAGGCCCAAGATCGGTGAGCCAATCGGCGCCGCCCGACTCGAACGCCAAGACCCCCGTGTTCGGATTCTCAATCGTGCGGCACTCAATCGAATTCGCCTGCGTCGCCGCTTGATTCCAATAGTGCGGATTGCGCTCGAGACGCATGTCACGCTTGTATCGCCAGACGGTTGGCGTGTAGGCGCCGTTTGTCACGATCACTCCGGGCTTCGTCCAATCGTGTCGCTGCACGATGCGACCAGCTTTGGGATCGTGGGTGACAAATTTCTCAACCGTCTCTCGATGCACCGGCGCGAACGGCGGAAACGCGCAAAGGTCGAGGAAGTACGCAAGCGGCGTTTCGAGCTCAACGATGAGCGTGCGATCGTCCGGCGTCTTGATGCCAACCATCGTTTCGAAGTCGTTGACGGTGTTGATCCAGAGTTGTTCGAGATCGTTGGAGTTCGCGGTGCCGGCTTTGCTCTTCTCCGCGTACTCCTTCGTGCGCTCCTTTCTTCGCTCAAAGAACGCCCTCGCGCCCTTGATTTCGAAGAAGAGGCCTGAGTAGTCGGCAGCGGTGTCAGGCAGAATTGCGCGTCGCCATGCGTACGCGAAGTCGCGACTTGTCACGGGATCGCCGTTCGACCAGCGCGCGTCGTCACGCAGGTGAAACGTCCACGTGCGGCCATCGGGCGAACTCTCCCAGCGTTCCGCAACGCCGGGCACGATCGCGCAATCAGACGCGCGGAGATTGACAAGCGTCTCGTAGATCACGCGCGCGCGGCGGAGTTCATGTTGGTAACTCATCCGCTGCGGATCGAGGGTGTAGCAGTCGCTACGTTCAATGATGACGAGGTCTGCGGGCGGAAGCGGACGATCGAACGAGATCGCCGCCGCGAGCGCGATGACCAAGAGAATGAACGGGGCGAACAGACGCACGGGCGAGAGGATACGCGCCCGCGGTGTTGCGTCGATCCTTCACGCGCGATCTTGCGTGAGGAAGCATCAATGCGCGCGGTCGACGTGGGCGAAGCGTGAGCCTCGTTCGCGCGTGCAAACTCAGTTGCGATAGGGTGCCGCGCTGACGATGCCAGCCCAGCGCTTCGCTTCCGCATCGAACTTCGAGCGATCGCCCGATTCCCACGCGGCAGCGAGTACGCGCGAGTCACCATCGGGCTTGGTGCCCGAGTAGGCCGATGGGCGCTCGCTGCGATCGATGAGTCGCAGAATGACTTCGCAGCTGTTGACGACCGAGCCATAGGCAGCGGTCGCATCCTTCGACGCGTGCGCAGCATCCCACTGTGCGCCGGCCGCGTTGAGCATTTCGGTCAAGGCCGGGGCGAGCGTCTTCGCCAACTGCGAGCGGTCCGCTTGCGGCATCACAAGCAAGTCGTTGCGGAGGCCGACGAGCACGCGCTGTACGGCGCGCATGCGGTCATCGACCGCGGTCGAACCCTTGGACTTGCGGGCGATTTCACTCAGCGCTTCCGCCTGTGCCTTGCGCAGATTTCGAGCGTTTTCCGCAGGAAGATCCTTCTTGCGAGCTGCCGCTGCGAGCGCATTCAACTTCTGTTGCAGCGCCATCCAATCGGGTTCGGCGACTGCTGCGTCGCGCAGTTTGCGCGCGGATTGGTCGTAGTAGGTGTTGCTTGCTTCGAGGTCTTCGAACGCGTCGATGAGCAGGCTGCCAGCCGCGATGCGCTTGCCGGGGTCGGATTCTGTGGATGGCGTTGCGCACTCGACGATCACGTCGAGGGCATCGCTGCTGCGCGTAAAGCGAAGCACTTGCATCGCGACGACCGCGCGGCGGAGGTCTGAGCCCTTCGCGATCGGAGCGAGTTCGGTCACGAGAATCACGCCGTAGGCCTTACGGAACGCGGGCGTTGCGCCTGGGTCGCGCGACGGCTTCACGAGTGCCGTACGAGCATCATCGATGGCCTTCTGGTCGGTTCCCGACTTGATGGCTTCAACCGAGCGGGCTGCGTACGAGCTGACGCTCGTCTTTTGCGCGGCGTTCAACGCACCCGTGGCGCTGAGGATGGATGCATCAATTCCAGAACCTCCGCTCTGACCAAGAGCGGGAACCGTCAGGAAGGCGGCGAGCAGGGTGGTCAGAAGGGTTCGGGGCATCATCCGAGGATTTGTCCGGGTGCGTTGTGCGGTGGGGACAGACGTACAAACCATGGCGGTACACACCATGATCAAAGGCATCGTCGAAAGAGATTGACCTCTTCAGACACCCCCGACTTCCAAGGCCGCCGATGCCGCGGCGCCCACAAGGAACGCGACGCCAACGGATGCCCACCGCGCCGGCAACGGCGAGGCGGAAGTCAGGACGTGGGACGCTAATCCAATGGGCGGCGACTGTCAACGAACCGGGGGCTCCGCAGACGGGATCGGCAAGGCGTGATGACAAGGATTTCGGCGGCGCGGACGAGGATGCGGGCGGAGGCGGACGCGGCGAAGCGACGGATGTCCGAGGTCCGCCCCGCGAAGCGTCACGACGACCCTCAACGAGCCACGACCACCCACGGAGTGCATCGGAACATGTTCTCGTGCGCGATGTTCGATTCCGAAGCACCGAACATGCCGATGAACTCCGAACAGCTCTGTCCCGCAGCCGCGTAGGGTTGCGGGACGTTCCGTCCGCGGGTGTTTGACCACATCGGCGGAGAGAACGCAGTAAGGAAACCCATGCAGCCGAAGTCCGTCCTCCGACCTGTCCCGATCGCGCGTGTGCTGCTCGTCTCCGCACTTTGCGGGCACGGCGCATTCCTCAAGACAGCGAAAGCGCAGGAGGGTGCGGTTGCGCCTCAGGTCGGCGCCGCGACGCCCGCAGCGACCGGTGATGCCTCTGGCGTGGTTCCCCCGACAGCAGAGCAGGCCGTCCGCTACCGGGATCGACTGGCGCGGAACTTTGCGCAGCGAACCCGCAGCATGCTGCAGCGTGAGTTCGTCTTCCTCGGCATGCTCGAGAGCGGCAGGAGCATGCTCGATGTCGCCCTCGAGTTAGAACCCGAAAGCCCGTTCCTCTGGCGACTCGCCCTGGACTACGCGATCAACCTCGAGGATGGCAGCCCCGAAGCGGCCGACCTCGCGAAGCGCGCGCTCCTTCGGCTGGGCCAACTGGAGCCTCAGGATGAGTTGATCCGACTTCGACGGCTTCTTGCCGCGGTGGAACAGAAGCAGACTGCGGAGGAGCGCGTGGCGCTCTACCAACAACTGCTCGCGCCGGAGTCGATCAATCGCATTGGTTCGAGCGTCGCCGCGCGGCTCGCGTTCGATCTTGCGTTGCTGCTGCGACAAACGGGCGACCAGTCGGGCTTCGAACGCGAGTTGATCCGCGCGCTTGACCTCGACCCATTCTTCCCAGAGGCAACGGAGGTCGCCGCGGGGTACTTCCGAACCTCGGCGCCAGATGCCGCTGCGGAGGCCCGCGCGCTTCGCCAAGCGTTGCTCGCGAACCCGACTCGGGAGCCAGCTGCACTTGGGCTTGCCGAGCTCTGCCTGAAGTCGGGCGCCTACCGAGCTGGCGCGGACATTCTCAATGTCGTCGCAGGACTGTTGGAGACGGACCTCCCCGACATGGACTTTGACGCGGTCCTGACCGACCTTTGCCTTGCGAACTGGGGCGCGGACCGCTCGGAGGCCGCCTTCGTGGTCGCGACCAAGCGACAAGACTCGCTGAACCGCGTCTTCCGCAAGAACGTGGAACGGCAGGGGACAACGCTTTCGGTCGAAGATCTTCGAAATCTCGCCTATCCGATGTCGATGCCGCTCGCGACGACGTTCGCCGCCATTGCGCACAGTGTTTCGCCCGAAACGAGCGGAGCCGTGCTCAAGGGAGCGCGCGTCTCGGCAGAGACAACATTGCGCGCGATGGACGAGCAGGATGCTCCCGCCGATGAGAAGGCGACGACGGCGCTGCAGAGCGCGTTCGCGCAACTTTGGCTCGACGGCGACGTCGACTTCGCCAAGGCGCAGGTCGACGCTGCGTCCGTGTACGCCCCGCTCTCCGCAGCAGCGCGTGCGCGCTTCGACGGCTGGTTTGCACTCCGCGCGAACGAGCCTGCGAAGGCGCGCGAACTCCTTGCGCCGTTCGCGGCAACCGATACCGGCGCGCAGTTGGGGCTTGCGGTTGCGGACGCGGCGCTTGGTGATCAGAAGTCGGCGGCACGCGGATTCCTCGCTGTCGCGCGAGCGAATCCGTCGAGCGCCATCGGCCTTTGGTCGCGTGATCGACTTCGCAAGATCGTCGGGAAAGACATTCAGGTCGTCGAGGTCGCAGAGAGCGTTGAAGAGGCTGCGGCTCTACCGAGTGAGTTTCTCGAGTTGATGAAGTCTGGTGCCGGGCGATTGATGCTTCGCATTTACCCACGCGAATCGACGATTTCCGCGTGGGATCCGATGGTGTTCGATATCGAGATTACCAACCGAAGCTCGTGGCCACTTGCGATAAGCGCCGACGGACCGCTGGCGGATACCGCAACGGTCACTGCGAATGTCAACGTCCCCGGTCAACCGGGCACCTCGCCGCCGTTCGCACTTTTGGCGATCAATCGACGGTTTGCGATTCAGCCCGGTGAAAGCCTTCGTATCCCACTTGATGTATCGCTCACAGACGCGAGTTTCGCGATGCGCGATGATGCGTTGAGCGGCGGCTTTGTGTCGATCCATCCGATCCTCAATTGGCGAACGACGGAACGAGGTCTTGAGCCTGGGCCACTCGGTGTCGAAGCGGAATCCCCGGTGGTTCATGTGCGCGGCGAACGCGTGACGGCTTCGTGGCTCGAAGAGTCGAAGGCGATGTTGCGCGATACCACGAAAGCGCCGGATCCAGAACGAATTGTGGCGCTCGCGGCGGTGCTCCTCCGAGCTTCGAAAGATCCGCTGCGTTACAACGAAGCGGAGCGGAAGGCACTCGAAGGCATGCCAGAACTGCTCGCAGATGCTGCGAAGCGGCTTTGGCCCGAGGCTCGTGCGTGGCTCGTCTTCGCGACGCCAAAGGGTGAGTTGCGTGAGTTGTCGGTTCGTGCTTCGGATCTCGGCGGTGGCGAGACTGCGGATGCAGCGGGTGCGGCAGGAGCGGTACCTAGATCGGAAACTGGAGCGAGCGCTGGTGGTGAGCCATCGAAAGAAGTTCGTCAAGTCGTCGGACTCGAAGCAGTATCTGCAGCCCCAACGCTTGCGCCGCTCGACGCTGTTCTTTCGGCCGATGAGGATCCCTTGGTTCGTATGGCGTGGATCGCGGTGCGCGTGAAGCGGCCTGAGGATCAACTCCTCGCGGCGACGAGCGAGCATCCGAATCCGCGGCTCGCGAAGTTCGCGCGTGACTTCCAAGCGTGGATGAATGACGTGCAGGAAGAGCGACGACGCAAGCTCAATCTCAGCAAGTGACTGCGCACGACGAATCGAAGATCGACGTTCGAGATGCCAACGCGCGACCCCGCGACGCGCAGGAATCCCTTCGCCATTCGCGTGTTCTGCGCGTTCTTGGCGGCGCATTCGGTGTGATGTGTCTCGCGGGCGCGATCGTTGTGGCCCTTCGTGAACAGGGCGCGATGGCTGCCGCGATGGACTCACTGCGCGCAGCGAGCGCGCCGGAAATCCTGCTGCTTCTCGCATCGGTCGCGCTTGCCATCGTGCTTACCGCGCTGCTCTTTTCGATTCTCGTGCGCCGCTATGCGTTCGTTGCATTTCATGAAATGCTCGCGTTGATCGCAGCAACGTCGCTCGCGAACATGTTGCCACTCAAGCCTGGATTCGTGGCGCGCGTCGCATGGCATCGCACGCGGCATGGGATTCGTGCGCAAGATTCACTGCGCACCATTCTCGAAGCGATCGGTTTGAGCGCGTTGGTTGCCGGCGCAATGCTCGGTGCGGTCATACTTCTGCGCGCGACGTCGATGCCTGTTGGCTTCGCGCTTCTTGCTCCGGCACTTTTCGGAATCACAGGAATCGCGCGACGTTTCCGCATGTTTGCGCAGGCTGTACTTGTGCGAAACGCGGAGTTCGCGCTCGCCGTGTTGCGATATCAACTTGCACTTGCACTCGTCGGCGCGGAGACGTCACTGGAATCGTCGATCGTTCTCGCCTGCGCCTCCGCTGTGGCGACGCTTGTTCCGTTCGTGTCCAACGGGCTCGGTGTACGCGAGTGGGTGACCGCGTGGCTGTTGCCAGCGCTCTCCGGCGGCACGTTTGCGGCTGGTGTTGCTGCGGAACTCGTACTGCGCGTCGCCGAACTGGCAATCACGTTGCCGGCTGGGCTT
The DNA here is from genome assembly GCA_040380385.1 of Phycisphaeraceae bacterium. Taxonomy (GTDB): domain Bacteria; phylum Planctomycetota; class Phycisphaerae; order Phycisphaerales; family SM1A02; genus QWPT01. Next base: position 14,426 of record JBEIJG010000010.1, read on the forward strand.
CTCGCGAGCGCGTGGCTTGTGCGCGTTGCGCGGATCACACCGGCGAAGACAACCTCTTCGTCGGCTTGAGCGGCGGTGCAACGCCCGCGCGCGTCTTCAAGTGATCAAGCACGTTCATGAAGTTGATGTACGCGTCGTACGGCGAGTCGTAGGGCGAGAAGTACTTGTGGACGTCGCCGTCAGACCAGTACTTCGTGCACATGTAGTAGAGGTGGTCGCTCGTGGTGAGCTTGCGCCAATCTTCGAGAATGTACGGGTCGCCTGCGGCATGCCGCTCTTTCACGGGGCCTTCGAGCGCGTAGAGCTCCGCAGCCGCGCCGTCTTGAATCGGGTTGCCAAGCCACGCGGAGAGATCGCGCTCGCTGTCTGCCCACGAGATGAAATCTTGCACGTCGTACTCACCAACCGGCTCATGACAATCGAGCACTTGCGACGGCGTCAGGAAATCGTTGTGGCCAGTGTTGGTGTCGTAGATCGCGCCTGGAAGTGCGTCGAGAAACTCGAAGATGCCCGTGTCGGCCCACTGGTGTTCACCGAACGTCTCGTAGTCCATGAACAGGTTGCACATGTAGCCGTCGCCGTTGATCTGATTCACCCAACCAGCGAACTTCTCGGCAGAGAGTGGCCATTCTTTCCAACCGCGGTTCGAGAATCGGAAGGCCACGTCGTCGGAAAGTCGGTAGTTCTTCAGCAGCAGTTTGACGGGTCGATCCTCAATCGCGCCTTCGCCTGGCGGCGCGTAGAGATAGTTCGGCGATCGGAACCCAAGCAAACGATCAACGCCTTCGCACAGAATCGCGCGATGTTGGCCGCGCCGCGCGATGTGGGCGGCGAGTTCGTTGGAGTAGATGAGTTCGGTGTTTCGGAAGACCTTCGGTGTGACGCCGAAAACCTCTTGCATGCGCTTCTGATGGAGATCGACCTGCGCATCAAACTCCGCGCGCGAGAACAGGAACGAAAGCGAGTGGTGGCTGGTTTCGCCGACGAGTTCGCATGCACCGGTATCGACGAGACGCTTCAGCGTGTCGATGACATCGGGCGCCCAACGAATGAGTTGATCGAGCGCGGTACCTGTGATCGAGTACGAGCAGCGGAAGCGACGATCGTGACGCTTCACGAGGTCGAGCATCTTCTCTGTTGCGGGCCGATAGCACTTGTCCGCCACTTTGCGAAGGATGCGCTCGTTCGCTTCGTCATCGAAGTAAAAGGGATCCGTCGAGAAGACGGAGTAGCGACGAAGTCGCCAAGGCTGATGAAGTTCGAAGTAGAAGCAGACGCTTGCCATTTGCGCAGCGTAGCGCGGAACAGATGTCGCGTCGCGCGAACCCCGTTCAGACTCGGTAATGCGCGCGGTACCACTCGACGAAACGCGCAACACCTTCTTCGACCGGCGTCGACGGACGGAAGCCCGTATCGGTGGCGAGTGCCGTGGTGTCGGCGAAGGTGTCTGGCACGTCGCCGGGTTGCATGGGCATCATTTCGAGCGTTGCTGTGCGGCCGGTCGCCGTTTCAATCGCGCGGATGTAGTCGAGCAGTTCAACCGGGCGAGAATTGCCGATGTTGTAGACCCGCCATGGCGCACTTGAAGTTCCGGGATCAGGATGCGCCGCATCAAATGCAGGATTCGGCTGCGCCGTGTGATCGAGCGTTCGAATGATGCCCTCGACGATGTCGTCGATGTATGTGAAGTCGCGGCGGTGTCGACCGTGGTTGAACACGGGAATCGGCTTCCCTTCGAGGATGTTTCGCGTGAATAGGAAGAGCGCCATATCGGGTCGACCCCACGGGCCGTACACGGTAAAGAAGCGCAATCCTGTCGTGGGATGGCCGAAGAGATGCGAGTAGGTGTGGGCGAAAAGCTCGTTCGCTTTCTTGCTCGCGGCATAGAGCGAGAGCGGATGGTCGACCGAGTCACTCACCGAGAACGGCAACTTCGCGTTGCCGCCATACACCGAACTTGAACTCGCGTAGACGAGATGCGTGCAACCCTCGCCCCGCGTGAACGCGTGACGGCAGCCGTCGAGAATGTTCTGGAAGCCGACGATGTTCGACTGCACGTACGCGTGAGGATTCTCGATCGAATATCGAACGCCAGCTTGAGCGGCGAGATGAACGACGCGGCTGAATCGATGCGTCGCAAACAACGACTCCATGGCGCTGCGATCGGCGATATCGAGTTTCTCAAAGCGAAAGCCGCGTCGCGGTTCAAGGCGCGCCAATCGTGCAAGTTTGAGGTTTGGGTCGTAGTAGTCGTTGAGGTTGTCGATGCCAACGACTTCATCACCGCGGTCGAGCAGCGCAGATGCGACGTGCGAACCGATGAAGCCTGCGCAGCCAGTGACAAGAACAGTCGAAGGAGTGACGGGCGCGTGTGTCATCGGCGAGAGTGTGATCGAAGTTGGACGCTCCGTGACTCGAGCGGCGCTCTTGTCAGAGTGAAGTTACGAGCGGCAGAAGGTATCTGGCAACGCGTGCATTGATCAGAGTTCGAGAACTCTTCCGCGATCATGCGACTGCTGCGCGACTCGGCGCGAACGCGCGTTCGATCGCGCCGACAACGCGCGTGAGATCCGCGTCATCCATCGAACTTCCTGATGGAAGACAGATGCCCTGTTCGAACAGGCGCTCGCAGACAGGCTTGCGGCCGCGCTCATGGGCGAACATGCGGCAACCCGCGAAAAGCGGCTGCAAATGCATGGGTTTCCATGTCGGCCGCGATTCGATCCGTTCGGCGGCGAGTGCTGCGAGCAGTTCATCTCGCGTTGTGGCAGCACGTGCAGGATCGATCGTCATCGCAGTCAACCAACGTGTCGAACGACCCCACACTGGTTCAGGCATGAAGCGGACACCTGCACGCGTTGCAAACGCAGCTTCATATTGGGCGAAAATCGCGCGCCGCCGCGCAACGCGATCGGCGAGCGCGAGCAACTGTCCGCGTCCGACGCCCGCGCAGAGATTCGACATGCGATAGTTGAATCCTGCGACGTTGTGTTCGTAGTGTGGCGCTGGTTCGCGCGCTTGCGTTGCAAGGAAACGCGCACGTTCCACGAGCGCGGCATCGGACGAAACCAACATGCCGCCGCCCGAAGTCGTGATGATCTTGTTGCCGTTGAAGCTAAACGCCGCAACTTTTCCGAACGTGCCGCAACGACGTCCATGAACGCTCGCGCCGAGACTTTCAGCCGCGTCTTCAAGAATCGGAATGTCCCATTCGTCGCAGATTGCTTCGATCGAGCCGTAATCGCAACCTTGACCGTAGAGATCAACCGCAACGAGCGCGCGCGGACGACGACCCTCAGCGTCGAGCGTGGCGATCGCATCGCGGAGTGCCGCGGGTGAGAGATTCCAGCTTGCCTCGTCACTGTCGACAAAGATCGGCTCAGCGCCGAGTTGGCGAATCGGGTTCGCGCTCGCGACAAACGTGAAACTCGAGCAGAGGACGGCGTCGCCGGGGCGCACGCCAAGCAGCATGAGCCCGAGGTGTATCGCGGCGGTACCCGAACTGGTCGCACAGCAGTGCATGCGCGCGCCGTGCTGGCCGAGCCCGAGGTACTCCGACATCTCGCGTTCGAAGCCGTCGACGTTTGGACCGAGGGGCGCGATCCAGTTTGTGCGGAAGGCGTCTTCGACGTAGCGCTGCTCCGCGCCAGACATGTGCGGCGGGGAGAGCAGGATGGGTTTCGCGCGTGGGTCGAGCATGGGTGAACCTCGCAGGGACAAGTCTTCCCTTCAGATTCCCTATCGGCATTCGCCCGCAGGATGAGCGAGACGATCCAACGAATTGGTTATGCGCAACGAGGGGCGTTCGGCCGCCCGCACGCCCAGCCATCGGGAGCATCCCCCGCGCTGATCAGTACTTTTTCTGCTCGGCGAGCCAGCATTCGAACATCAGCACGCTCCAAATCTCCGCAGCGTCGCCCCCGCGGCGGCCCGCGAGGGTGTCGGCCCAGAGGGCTTGGACCGTGGTTGGATCGAGATATCCCTCCCGCCCGATCCGAGCCACATCGAGGCGCTCTTCGGCCCAGCTGCGAAGCGGCCCGCGCAGCCAGCGCAGGAGGGGTACCGAGAAGCCGGTTTTGGGCCGCTCGAACAGTGCTCGCGGAACGCGTCGCTCAAGGACGCGCCGCAGGATCCACTTCCGCTCCCCGTCACGGATGCGCATCGAGGGCGGCAGTCGAAACGCAAGCTCCGCAAGCGCAGAATCGAGGAGCGGTTCGCGCGCCTCGAGCCCATACGCCATCGTCGCACGATCGACCTTCGTGAGGATGTCGTCGGGCAGATAGTGCGCGATGTCGCCAAGCATCATGCGAACGACGGGATGGAGGGCGAGGTTGATGTCGGTCGGGAGACCTCGCGATGGCGATGATGAGGGCATTGTGCTCTCGCTTGCGCCGAGAACGAGTCGATCGGCGTCGTCTGAAATGCGGGTGAGCGTGGCGTAGATCGCATCGACGTTGTCGAGGTGCACGACGCGCGCAAGTTTGTGCGCGCGGTCACCGAGTCGGTCGAAGGGAAGTTGAAGGAGTAACTCGGGAAGCGCACGTCCGACGGCATTCGCCGCGCCTCGAGGAACGGCGCGAAGCAGTCGAGCGAGCAGCGGCCGCAAACTTCGTGGAACGCGCGAGAGCCGCGCCGCGAGTGCGGGTGCGTAGCTGTAGCGGTAGTAGCCACCGAAAAGTTCGTCGCCGCCGTCGCCGGAAAGCACGACTTTCACGCGCGATGCGGCTTCGCGCGCGACGAGCAACGTTGGAATCTGTGAACTATCTGCAAAGGGCTCATCGAAGATTGTTGCATTGTTTTGCGCGGCGATTTGCGCGACTTCGTTCGAATGCATGCGAAGCACGACGTGTTCGGCACCGAGATGCCGCGCGACAGCAGCGGCATGCGCGGTTTCATCAAAATCGGGGTCGTCCGTGCCCACAGTGAACGCGAGCGGACGCGTTGTTGAAACTTCGCGCATCGCCGCGAGCACGACCGCAGAATCGATACCGCCCGAAAGAAACGCACCGACTGAGACATCTGCAACCATGCGCAGTCGAACGCTTTCAAGAATCGCTGCATCGACCGCGTTGATCGCGTCGGCATCGCTTCCAACAAAAGGTTCGGAATTGCCGCGATCGGCGAGTGATTCCGCGTTCCACCAACGCGTGATCTGCGCTTGACCCGTGGTGAGATCAAGGCGAAGCATGTGGCCCGGCGAAAGCGTGCGTGCTTCGCGGTGGATCGACATCGGCGCGGGGACGCAGCCGTAGGCGAAGAATGCGTGTAGGGCGTGGCGATCGATCGACGGGGAAAACGCAGGATGCGCGCGAATGGCCGCAAGATCGCTCGCAAAGAGAAATGCTGCACCCTGCGGCACGGTGAAATCGCCTGCAGCAAGTGCATGTCCGTGCGAGAGCGCATAGCGGCAAGGCTTCACGCCGAATCGATCGCGTGCGAGCGTGAGTGTGCGATCGTGATGATCGAGCAGCGCGAACGCGAACATGCCGCGGAATTCGCGCAGCGCCGCTGGCATACCAAGCGAACGGATCGCAGCAAGCATCGCTTCGGTGTCTGAACGTCCACGAAACTTGGTCGAGACACCAAACCGATGGCGCAACTCGGCATGGTTGTAGATTTCGCCGTTGAAGACGATTTCATAGCGACCACACGCTGAGCGCATGGGTTGCGCGCCTGTTTCGGTGAGATCAAGAATCGCAAGCCGTCGAAACGCAAGCCCTACGCGCGTTCCTTCGTCGAAACGAATCCGCTCATCGTCGGGGCCGCGATGCGCGACCGCGCGTGCCATCGCCGAAAGCGTTGCGACTGGATCAGCCGTCACGCCTGTTCGATCGAAGAAACCCGCGAATCCGCACATGCCGCGAGCGTATCACGCGCCGAGTGCGTCGATGATCGCACGATTCACGCGACGCACGTCGAATTGCAGGGCTTTTTGCCGTGAAGCGCTGGCCATCGCAGCGATGCGCGCAGGATTTGATGCGAGTCCAAGGCATGCGTTGGCGAGGGCTTGCGCGTCGCGCGGCGGTACGAGGAAACCGTTGCGGCGGTCATCGTTCGTTTCGTCGATCGTTTCGCGACAGCCCGGAACATCGGTGGTCACGATCGCGCGGCCAACTGCGAGCGCCTCGAGCACAGATTTCGGCAATCCTTCGCGATAGGACGGCAAAACGAAGACGCTTGCAGCGGCGAGTTCCGCGCGCGGATCGTCAACGCGGCCTGCGTATTCAACGACACCTTCACGCACCCACTGCGCAAGTTCATCGCGGCGAATGGCCGAGGGATTCGC
>JBEIJG010000011.1:0-20258 GCA_040380385.1 Phycisphaeraceae bacterium
CCTGGCCCGCCATCACGACCTGGCCCGCCATCACGACCAGGATTTGGCCGACTCACGCCATGCTGTTGGAACTCGCGAAACAGCACCCCGCGTTTCTTACACCAACGAGCCACGCGCAAATCACGCGCGTAGGTGATCGCGTTGCCCGTTTCTTCGTGAGAAAGCAGCGCGTCGATCGACTCCGCGTGATGCAGTTTCTCGAGGCACTCAGTGACTTCGCCGTATCGACACACGAGGCGTCCGCCGCGCGTGTGTAGTTCTCGCGCGCATTCTTCGAGCGATTCGCAAACAAACGCAAGTTGCGACGCATCGGCGTCGGGCGCTTGCCACACGTCGGGCTCGAAGACGTACAGCGCAATCATGGTCGAGCCGCGTGTCACGCACGCCCTCGCCGCCGTCGCGAGCGGTTCGTGGTCATCGATGCGAAGGTCGCGTTTGAGCCAGACGACGAGCATGGCGACGTTTCGCAGGGCCCGTGTGGACCGATGCGCAGAGCGCGCGTCTTTCGCGCACTCGTGCGGTTGCAGGTCGCGGATTGCTCACGAGAACTTGTACGCTAGGCAAGGTCTTCAAGGCGCTCGATGACTGCATCCGCAGTGATCGGCGGCGCGCCAGGCGTTGCGAGGGCAACCATGCGCGCGCCCGTGTTTCGCGCTGCACGCGCGCCGTCTTCGCAGTCATCGATCAACGCGAGATCGCTCGCGCGCTCCAATCCAAGTTGGCGCAACGCCTCGAAAATGCCCCACGGAGCAGGCACGGGTGCGCAGGCCTCATCGGCGGTCACGATCACGTCGAGCGGTACTTCGGCGGCGACGAGTGCATCAAGTTGCGGTTGAAGTAATCGACGCGGAGTGCAGCAGATCACGGCGGTTTGAATGCCATGCGCGTGCAATCTGCGAAGCGCGTCGCACGCATCGGCGTTCGGTGTTCGCGCCTCTTGCGCTGCATCGATCAGCCGTTCTTCGAGGTCTGCGACCATCGCGTCGATCTCGTCAGAGGTCACCCAGTGACCGTGTTTCGCGCGAAATGCCTCAGAAACTTCGGGAAGCGCGAAGAGTCGCTCGATGTGCGGGCGACCTGTTGGCCCTCGCGTCGCAATGAGCGCGGACTCTGAAATGTTCACCGACCATCGCGCGAATGTTTGACCAACCGCTGCATTGATCGCGCGGCGGCCGCGATCGAAGAGGACACCGTGCCATGAAACGACAACCGCGCGCGATTGGCCAGTGAAGTCTGTCCGCGTGAGCAACGCATCGTTGCTCGAAGCGGAGAAAGCATGTGGTGTTTCGTTCGACATATCACGTCTACGTGCCGAGCTTCTTCACTCGCTGAGGCGTCCGTAAGCAAGTGAACTTGCAGTACACGCACGCCAAACTCTCGCGCTTCAATCTCGCGCTTCAATCTCACACGACATTCGCGTCACGCGCTGGTGCGCTCGCCGCGAACTACATCGGCTCTGCATCAATGCGCGTCGCTTCGAGTTCCTGCTCGGTCGGAATGGCCAAGAGTCCGACGAGTGGCTTGCTTGGTGCGACTTCAATTTGCACGAGTCGAATTGGCGTGGGCGGGTAGTAGCGGAGCAGTCCGCCGGGGAAGGGGCCCTCGCCGCGCACATCCCAAAATTCGCCGAGCGGGATGCGAAGCGTTTGTCCCGCGTCGAGTCGCGTGACGTGCTTCATGTAGCGCTGATTGAGCCAAACATCGACGTCGGTCCAACCTTCGGCCGTCGGGTTCACGATGAGCATCGCGTCGCCGTCGTTAAAGACTTGTACGTTCGCGATGCGCTCCTGCGGCGTGCCAAATGGATACGCGCGCGTGGCCTTCGACGGCTCGTAGCGCATGGTCTCACAGCCGGTGGCTGCAACCGCAAGTGCGAGGATGATGGCAGCGCGACGCATGGCGGAAATGTAGCAGGACCCACTCAGCCGTTGCGGCGGATTGGCGCACGATCGAGAGTCGCCGTGGCGAAACTTCGCATGCGGCAACTTTCGTACACGAGGCGTAAGCAAGAGGCGCAAACAGGAGAAAACGCAGTGAAATTGCTTAGATTCCTGCGGCGCGCGTACAAAGCGCGATGAGTTCCTTCGCTCGATCGCGCGTCGGTGCTTCGGCGATGACACGCGCAATAGGCTCGGTGTTTGAAGCGCGGAGGTGCACCCATCCGTCCGCGAAATCGACGCGTACTCCGTCCGAGTCGTTGACGCGCTCGTTCGCGAATGCAGCCTTCATCTTCGTCAGTGCGCCCGCGACCGCGGGAAGTCCGCCAATCGCCGCAAGATCGACTTTGGTTTTCTCGATCGCGTAGCGGGGAAGCGCGTCGACAATTTGTGAGAGCGGCTCTTTCCGGCTGGCGACAAGGTCGAGCACGAGGGCCATCGCGCTCAGCGAATCGCGCACCCAACACACTTCGGGGAAAATCACGCCGCCGTTGCCTTCGCCGCCGAGAAGTCCGCCGGCGGGCTTCAACGCGCTGACAACGTTTGCTTCACCAACAGCGGTGCGAAGGACTTTCGCGCCCGCGAACTTCGCTGCGACGTCATCGATCATGCGCGAGGTCGAGAGATTCGCCGCGAGCGCGAACGGCCCTCGCAATTCGAGCATGCGCTGCGCGGCGAGCACGAGCGTGTATTCCTCGCCGATGTAGCGGCCGTTCTCATCGACAATCGCGAGTCGATCCGCGTCTGGATCTTGCGCAAATCCGCAGGCAACGGCTTGGCCTGCGTCGCGGAGCGCGCGCACTTTCATGGCGAGTTCCTGCAGGTTCTCCGCGGTCGGTTCGGGTGTGTGGCCAAAGATGCCCGTTGGTTCGCCATAGATGTGCGTGACGTGACAGCCAAGCGCGTCGAGAAGCATTCGGCCACCGATGCAGCCGGAAGCATTCACGCTGTCGAGAACAACCGACAGTCCGCGCGCGCGAATGCGCGCAGCAGCACCTGACGGGCCGCCGAGCACTTCAATGACGCGTGCAACGTGCCGCTCATTCGCCGATGTATCTGCTGTCACCGAGCCAATTTCAAGCGGCTTTGCAAACGCGATATCCGCACTCTTGAACCGCGCAATGATCGCATCCGCGATCTCCTTCGGCGGCGCGAGGCCGTCGCCGTCTAGGCACTTTAAGCCGTTCCACTCGATCGGGTTGTGGCTCGCCGTGATGGCCATGCCGCCATCGGCACCAAGCGCGCGAATCATGAGACCCACCGTCGGGGTCATCGCAACGCCGAGATCGATCACATCGGCGCCCGTCGCTGCAAGTGAACCTTGCACTGCGCGGGCGAGCGACTCTCCGCCGAAACGGCCGTCACGCGCGACAACGAGACGCGGGCGACGACCGTGCACGAGCGTGCGGATGTGCGAACCGAAAGCTCCAGCGAAGGTCGCGGCAACCACCGGAGTCATAGTCTTGCCGACGATGCCGCGGGCACCGGAAACGGAGAGCATGAGCGGGGCTGGATCAGGAATCGGTGAAGAAGCGTGCGAGGACATAGGTTGCGAGTGTACGGTCGGATGCGCGCGCGGAGGGCGCGGGTTTTCCGCGATACACTCGCGCCTCACGATGGCAAACGACACGCAATCCGATGCGAGTGACGGCACACGTACTGGTGGGGAAACCCACGGTCGCGACGGTGGTCTTGAGGGTATTGCGTCGAGCCGCACGCGCACACTTGAGTCCGCTGCCACATCTGCGGCCGCACATGCGACGAGCCATGTGGCCACGTATGCGTTGGAGGTCGAGTGTGAGTTTGCGGCCGCCCACGCGATCCTCCTCGGTGGTGTGCGCGAACGACTCCACGGGCACAATTGGCGTGTGGTGATTTCGATCGCGGGTGAACGACTCGATCGCGAGGAACTGCTTTGTGACTTCCATCTCGTCGAGCGTTTGCTTTCAGAAACGGTCGCGCCGTTTCGCGATGGCAATCTCAATGAGACACCGCCGTTTGACCGTGTGAACCCAACGGCAGAGGCTGTTGCACGATTCGTCGCGACCGAACTCACGGAGCAACTCGCGCGCGCGGTTCCGGCCGTCCATCTTGAGTGGGTGCGTGTCACGGAAGCGCCGCGATGTACAGCGATCGTTCGAGTGACACACTAATTTGAAACTTGTCCAAGACTCTTGCACGCAGAATTGACGCTATGCGACCGACGCCTCCGAACGAAATCACTCCCTCAGGTCCCGATGATCCGGCGCGTTTTCTGAATCGCGACATCCAGTGGCTTGAGTTCAATCGTCGCGTGTTGGCGCAGGCCTACGACCCGCGCAATCCGCTGCTCGAGCGCGTGCGTTTTCTCGCGATTTTCGGCTCGAATCTCGATGAGTTCTTCATGAAGCGCGTTGGTGGCTTGCGTCGGCAGATCGATGCAGGCGTGGGAAGTCCGCCGTGGGAGCCGCTGACTCCGGCAGAGCAGATGATTCTGATTCGCGAGAAAGTGCTTGAGCAAACTGCGCTTGCAACGCGCGTGTTCCGCGATGAGCTCGTTCCTGAACTCCGCAAGGAAGCGATCGAACTTCTCGATTGGAGTGCGCTCAGTTCCGCCGAGCGCACGGAAGTCGAAGCGTGGTATCGCCGCAATATTTTCCCCATTCTCACGCCGCTCGCCGTCGATCCAGGTCACCGTTTTCCGTTCATTTCGAACATGTCGGTGTCGCTCGGCGTGTTGCTGCGGCGCCCCGGCGAGAGTGAAGCACTCTTCGCTCGCGTGAAGGTTCCAGAAATCGGTGGGCGTCTCTATCACTTTGGCGCGACGAAGCGATTTATCTCGCTCCAGCAGATCATTGCGCACAATCTCGACGACCTTTTCCCCGGCATGGAGATTGTCGAGGTGCTTCCGTTCCGCGTGACCCGCAATGCGGAAACCGAACGCGACAACGAAGATGCCGAAGATCTTCTCGAGCAGATTCAACAGCAGTTGCGCGAACGTCGTTTTGCGCGCGTGGTGCGGCTCGAAGTTGGCGCACGACCGAACGATCGCATCATGCGATTCCTCGAGGATGAACTTGGTCTCGCGGATGATGACCTCTACGAAACCGACGGCATGCTCGACTGGGGCACGCTCAACGAAATCGCGGATATCGACATCCCCGAACAACGCTGGCCGAAGTGGACTCCCGTCGCACCGCATGGGCTCGAGGATGAAAATGCCGACATTTTCAGCCTCATTCGACAAGGCGATGTGCTCGTCCATCACCCATACGAGAGTTTCGATCACTCCGTCGAGCGATTCATCGAGCAAGCGGCAGCGGATCCGAAAGTGCTCGCGATCAAGCAGGCGCTCTATCGAACGAGTGGCGATTCGCCATTCATTCCGAGTTTGATTCGCGCCGCTGAAAGTGGAAAACAGGTTGCGGTGCTCGTTGAGTTGCGCGCGCGATTTGATGAAGCGCGCAACATCGTGTGGGCGCGCAAACTTGAAGATGCAGGCGTGCACGTGGCGTATGGCGTTGTTGGCTACAAGACGCACACAAAGGTTGCGCTTGTCGTTCGACAAGAGCCGGGTGGCATTCGCTCCTACGCGCACATCGGTACGGGAAACTACAACTCAAAAACGGCGCGTTTGTACGAGGACATTGGCCTTTTCACCTGCGACGCGGCGATCACGGAAGACCTCGTCGAGCTCTTCAATTACATGACGGGCCGAAGTCGGAAGACGGAATATCAAAAGCTCCTCGTCGCACCAGTCGCGATGAAGCGTCGTTTCATCGAGTTGATCGAGCGCGAAGCAGCGATTGCGCAGAGCGGTGGCCCGGGGCGCGTGATCGTCAAGATGAATCAGCTTGAAGATCGCTCGGTGACGGATGCGTTGTATGCCGCGTCGCGTGCAGGAGTTTCAATCGATCTGGTCGTTCGTGGCTTCTGCTGTATTCGCCCCGGCGTGAAGGGGCTCAGTGAGAACATTCGCGTGATGTCGACGATTGGGCGTTTCCTAGAACACAGCCGAATCTTCTGGTTCGGAAATGGGCAAGCAGATCCGCTCGACGGCGATTTCTACATCGGCAGTGCGGACTGGATGTATCGCAATCTCAACACCCGCGTGGAGTGCGCCGCGCCGATCCAAGCGCGAGCGCACCGCGCACGGCTTTGGGAGATTCTTCGGCTGCATCTCACCGATCGCCGACAGCGTTGGCTTATGGCCACAGACGGCACCTATCAACTGAGTGATGCAGCGCAAATCGCGCCAATCGGCACGGTTGCAGATCCGGCTTTCGTGGGCACGCACCAATATCTCATGCGCACGACGCTTGAAATCAACGCGCAACTCCGCGAATCCACGCGAAGGTTGGCGTGATGTGTTTGGTGCGGTGTGTGTTGCGCAGTTCCGCGCAGTTCACCACACAAGTCGACGCGGCGCAGTGGAGCCGACCAGTCGGATCGGGACGACTTCATCACCTTCGAGCGTCAGACTTGCGTTGTCATCTGCTTCGACGGTGAGATCGAAGCTGGCGCGGACGAGCTTCGTTCCATTTTCATACTCGAGCGTAAAGGCCCCGAGCGGTGCGCCGAGTTCGTCCGTCGGTCCGCGCACTCCTTCGAGGAGAAGTTGTTCGGTTCCTTCGTCGACCTGCATCAAGAGTGCGGAGGCAGCGCGATCAAGCCGGAACTGAATCTCGTTTCCATCATCGTCGATGAAAAGAAATTGATCGGTCAGAATGAAGCGATCGCGCGCGTCTTCAGGAAGTGGGCCGAAATCTACGCCGTTTCGAACGAGCGCCATCATGCGGTGCATGACGACGCGACCGACCACGTGCGTTGAGGCTTGCTCGGTTGTTGCCTGATACGCACGGAAACTCGCGACCAGTGCGGAAAGCACTGCGACAAGTAGTGCGGCGGAGATCGCGAGCGCGATCAACATTTCGACGAGCGAGAATGCACGGCGATTGGTCGATCGCGCATCTTGACGACGCAGACCATGCGTGGAACAGCGCTCGTGTGTCGTTGAGAGCATCATCCCGCGAGCCCTCCTTCGCGGTAGCTGTCTGCAACGGGCTCCGCGGAAACAGGCCATGGGATTCCGTCGGGCAACTTGGCGTTCGGGTCGTAGCGAAGGCGAATCTCGCCGAATCCGTTGAAGCCCGCATCGCCAGGAAGTGCGCCTTCGCCGTCACCATCAAGCGCACCGAAATAGCCGAGCGTTGTGTTGAAGCTCTCAGGCTGTCCGTTGTACGCGAGTGCGCCTTGGCCTGCGACGGGTCGATACGTCATCAGCAGCGTGCCTGCGATATCTGCGGTTCCGCGGATATCCATGACTCCGGCGATCACGGTTCCTTTGAGTTTGACGCGCGGAGTCAGATCTGGATCCGCGGCGACCTCGTTCGAGAAGTTTCCAACGTCGACCGACCAGCCTGGAAGCATGATCGAACTGCGTTGCAGGCGATCGAGTTTTTCCGTACCGAACGACTCGAGGATGTCGCGCAACTCATCGCCGTCCGGTTGAAGATCGAGCTCCGCATCCTCGGGATCTGAGTAGAAACGCGTGGCGCCCGTGATTTGCACCTTGTTGCGCCAGTGTGTGAATTCACTGGGCGTATCGCCCGCGATGGAGCCAAGGAACGTGCAATTGTGGAAGCGAATCGAGTTCGAAATCGTCCGCGTGTCGGTGATCGTTGTGCCGCCAAGTGTTGAAGTGATCGTTGGGAAGCGCGGCAGATAGACGATCGCTCCGGCGACGTCGACAGTCTTCAATGCGCCGGTGTAGTTCCAATTGACATCCGTGCAGCCAGTTTCAGTTTCGAGATAGACCGTTCCTTCAAAGCGACAGTTCTCGAAGAGCGCGTTCGTTCCCCTTGGAATTCGCACGTCGCGGAAGGTCATGTTGCGATAGATCGGCCGGCGATAGTGGTCATACGCGGCAGGTGAGCCGTAGGGCACGGATTCGTAAGGCGCGGATGCCACGGGAACAATCGTTCCGCCCGCCCCAACACCCGCGGTCGCTTGTGCAGCGAAGTCCGCGGTGACATTCGTGGAGAACCACGCCGCGCTGTCTGCGAAGTCAGCGGTTGTGACGACGCGAAGTTCCTCAGTGGAGACTTCAAATCGAGCGGGCCCAGCGGAGTTTGCTGGACGCACGGGGCCTTGCGCGATGTTGCGCCAATCGTCTTGCGCAGCGCTTTCCCATGCGGAAACGCCAACCCCGAATACGAGATTTCCCGCTACTTTCGCGTAGAAATCGAAGGTGTTGAGGACGCCGTCGGAGTAACCGAGACGCACGTCGCGCGCATCGATCGCGCCGTCGCCGTTTCGATCTGGATGCGCAAGATCGATGAGTCGCGCGAGTTGATCGTCAATTCCAGAAAACTCCGCTGCGTCAGGAATTCCAGCAGCGGTCGCCCGCGCGACATCCCATACGACTGCACCGTCGCCATTCGCGTCGTACTCGGAAAGAAAGAGATCGAAGTCATCGACGAACTGGTCGCCATCGAGATCGGTGAATCCACTGTCTGCGAGTGCTGGACCTTCGACGGGATGCGCCGGACGAAGACGGCCGTCTCCATCGACGTCGTATTCCGCGATGCGCTCGGCGAGGTCTGCGAGTTTGGTGTTCAACGCGTCGGAGAGGTAGCGGAAGTCGGAACGCATGACGAGCGGATCGCCGTTGGCTTCGGTCAATTCGCCAGGTTCCGTTCCGTAGCGCGTACCGAGTGGTCCCTCGACGAGCACGTTTTTACCGATCATCACACGGTTTGGTGAAATGACGGCATACTCGATGCGCTTGGTGATTTCGTACTCAATGGAAATCGTGCGTCGAATCTCACCATCGACGCCGAGGCTCGTGACGCGCACGCGATTTGTGCCAGCGACAGGCTCGTACATGAGTTGGAACCACAGTCGATCGACACCGGATTCAAGCCGCATGGGCAGCGTGACCAATGCGCCACTGTCGAAAATCTCAGGCAAACCAGCGTGTTCTGCGAGCGCTGCGAACGACGAGGCATCTGCGATGTGCGCGTCGCGTAATGCTTCCACGAGTCCATCTGGCGACGCTGGTCCGTCGAATCCTTCGGCAGGAAGGACTTCGACTTCTCCATCGCTTCCGCTCCACGATCCAGTCCAAAGTCGCGAAGCGAATCCGGCATCAATGACGCCCTTTTCAACGACAAAACGCTTGGATTCCTTAGCAAGGCGGCGCTCTGCGAAGACCAGTCCGCTCTCGGCTGCGCTTTGAGCGCGCGACACTTTGAGCGAGCTATCTGCAGTTCGCATGTTTCCTTGTGCAACGACCGCCATCGCGGCGGCGAGCGATCCGAAGATCACGAGAAACATCATGGCGAGCACGCTCGCGACGCCACGTCGATGCGCGGGACGAATTTGTCGCACGCGATTCCGACAAGAGATGGTGGCACGTCGATGCATGAGGTGTTTCCAAACTCGCCTCACACGCAACCCTGCGTGCGGCGTACTCACCGCATTTATCCAGGCGCAATCCATGTCACGCGCGTGATCTCGCGTGGCGCATCATCAGTCGGGCCCTGATACTCGACGATGACACGAACGCGAAGTAGATCGCTCGCGCCATCCGCAACAGTGCGTGTCACTTCGAACGGATCGATGTTCTCGACGAAAACGCGCTGCGACCAGCCGGCCATGTCGGGGAAGACATCGCCGAGAGCGCTGATTGGCCCGCTCCCGAGTGCCGCAGAAAAGACGGTTCCTTCTCCATCCTCGCCGTCAAAGTCGTCGAGATCGTCGAAGTCTAGGACGTCGAGCTCTGAGCTTTCGGGACCCCAAAACGCCTGTCCGGTGACAGGGTCATGTCGAGGCAAATGCAGCGTCAACTCGCGGATTTCATTGCCAAGACGCTGCGCAGTGGACGCGTGTGTGGACCACTCGTTTTGACGAAAGAACGCTTGCTGTGCAGCCACGATCGCAACGACGCCCGTGCCGACGATCACTGTCGCGAGCGCAGTTTCGATGAGGGTGAAGCCGCGACGCCTGCGTGTCACGCACGCGTGCGCTCGACCTGCGCAACGCGCAGCCTGGCATTGATGATGATGGTTCGCGTGCATGCGTGCATCCTCACCCTGAGACCAAGTTCGACATCTTGAAGATCGGGAGGATGATCGCCATCGCGATGAATCCAACGACCGATCCCATCAAGACGATCATGATCGGTTCGATCATGCTGGTGACTGCTTTGATCGCGTCTTTCAGCGCCTTCGCGTAGAAGACAGAGATTTCATCGAGCACTTCGCCGAGCTTTCCCGACTCCTCGCCAGCCGCGATCATCTGAATGACCGAGCGCGGCAACAATGTGCTCCGCATCAACTGCGTCTGCACTTTCTTTCCTTGCTTCACAGAGCCATAGACCGAGCGCCAAAGTCGCTTGTACTGGCGATTTCCCGAGATGTCGCCGGTAATCGCGATGGTGTCGAGCATCGGCACGCCTGCATTCAAGAGTTCGCCCATCGTTTGCAGCGAGCGGCTGATGTAGAGCGCGCGGAACATGCGTTTCACGATCGGTGCGGAGATCTTGAAGCGATCCCACCAGAATCCACCGAACTCGGTTTTGATGAATCCAATGAAGGCGCCAATGCCGACCACTGCGGCGATGAGCAAGAGCCACCACCACTCAACCATGAAGGTTGAGAGCGCCATAAGGAACTTGGTCGGCCCTGGAAGTGCGTCTTCTTTGCCCTTGAACACACCAGCAAATCGCGGCAAAACAAAAGTCAGAAGGAAGACGGTCGTCGAGATTGCCATCAACGCGATGATGCCGGGGTAGATCGACGCACCGACCACCATCTTGCGCGTTTCGATTTCTTGCGTGAGATACGCCGCGATACGGTCAAGCATCTTCGCGAACGAACCCGACATTTCCGACGCTTTCACCATGTTCACATACAGCGGTCCGAAGAGCTTCGGATGCTTGGCGATCGCTTCGGAGAATTGCTTGCCGCTCTCGACGTCCGCTTTGATTTGCATCAGGATGCGGCGGAACTTCTGGTTCTGAACTTGCTCGGCAATACCTTCAAGCGCGGCGCGAATCGAAATACCTGCGCGGATCATCACCGCGAGTTGCGTGGTGAAATCGAGAATGTCTTTCTGCGAAGGACCCGACGAGTAATTGAAGCGCTTGATGGCCGCGCGGAGATCTTCGCCCGCAGCCGCAACAGGCACGAGTTGCACCACGTGATCGCCACGCGCTCGAATCGCTTGCGCCGCTGCAGCAACGCTGTCTGCAACGAGCGTTCCCGCGACGAGTTCGCCGCGAGCGTTGCGAGCTTGGAATCGGTAGTGCTGCGTTGCCATCGGTTACGCCGCGAGCATGCGATCAAGTTTGTCTGGATAGGCAGCCTGCGCGACCGCATCGTCGCGAGAGATCATGCCGTTGAAGTAGAGCTCCGCAATCGCGTTATCGAGCGTCGTCATGCCGATCGAGCGGCTCGTCTCGATCACGTTCGGAATTTCATAGGTGCGCGCTTCGCGAATGATGTTGCGCACGGCGGGCGTGCAGAGCATGACTTCAATCGCGGGGACCATGCCAGGCTTGTCCACGCGACGGAAAAGTGTTTGTGAAATGACGGCCTGCAGCGTGTTGGCAAGCATCGCGCGAATCTGGTTCTGCTGATTCGCGGGATACATGTCGACGATACGTTCGACCGTTTGCGAAGCGTTCACGGTGTGCAGCGTGGAGAGCACGAGGTGGCCGGTTTCAGCGGCTGTGATCGCGAGTGCGGTCGTATCGAGATCGCGCATTTCGCCGACGAGAATGATGTCGGGATCCTGACGCAATGCATGCTTGAGGCCGCTGGCGAAGGTCGGCATATCGGCGCCGAGTTCGCGCTGTTCGATCAAACACTTTTGGCTCGCGAAGGTGTATTCGACAGGGTCTTCAAGCGTGATGATGTGCTTGCGATAGCGCTCATTCATCGCCTGAATCATCGCGGCCAGCGTGGTCGATTTACCCGAGCCGGTATCGCCCGTCACGAGCACAAGCCCGCGCGGCAGATACGTGAGGCGCGAGATGACTTCAGGAAGATTCAGCGTTGCGAGCGGCGGCACCTTGGTGCGAATCGCGCGCATCGCCATGCCAACCATGCCGCGTTGCATGTGTGCATTCACGCGGTAGCGGCGGAAACCGGGGATTTCGTAGGAGAAGTCGAGGTCGAGGTGCTGCTCGAAATGGCGGCGCTGGATCTCGTTGGTCATCCCCGCAAGGATGCGCCACATGTCCTCACTGGTGAGGACGGGCATTTCCAACGGCTGCATGACCGTCTGCGCACGAACCATGGGCGGATGACCGGCCACGAGGTGAACGTCCGAGGCATCGCTTTCGTTTGCCTTCCGCAGGATCTCGTCGAGTGCGCTCAGTTCCGGCACGTGCGTTCCCTCCGGTGGGCGCGCGACGGGGATCCACCCGGCCGACGCTCCGCACAAGGGTCGATCGGCTCGAAGCGAAGGTGGGTTGAGCGGGGCTTCGGGGAAGTGCCTGAATCAGGTGGGACTGGCGCAGGCGGCACGATTTCGCAGCGTGCGCAAGAAGTGCATGCTCCTGCGTGGAGGGGCGAGAACCAGTGTGCACAGCGACGCGATCACTGTGACTTCGGCGCAGTGCTTGGGTTTGCAGCAGGCGTTGCGGCGGGTGTCACAGCAGGCGTTGCGGCGGGTGCCACAGCAGGGGTTGTCGCGGGTGCCACAGCAGGGGTTGTCGCCGGCGCCACGACACTCGTCGACGCCGCTCTGGAGAACTTCTTCGTGCCGTTCGTCGAAAACGAGTACTCGTTCTTCAGGATGCCCGCCTCGTAGAGAATGCGAAACACGGAGTCGGGGTCGCGATACTTGCCTGTGCCGCTTGCGCTCCATGCCATGCCTTCTGCCAGGCTCGCCGTAGGCAGAACCGCAGGCAACGTCGCTTCCACGGTCTGTCCCGGCGGAAGCGCGCGCAGCGCAGCCCAACGACCGCCGTACCGCGAGCCATCCGCGAGAGAGATCGTGTAGTCGTACTCCACGAGATCGATTTCATCGCGACCTGGATTTCGAAGTTCGAGTACCACCGCGACTTCCGTGAGATCGCCTTTGGTTTCACCGAGGCGCATCTCGGTCGCACGGCCTTCAGGCCGGACGACATGACAGCCCGCGAGCGCAGCTGCCGCGGTGGCGAGGAGCGCGCAGACAAACTTCGAACGTGCCAAAGTGGACATGCTCCGGAATGTAGCACGAGTCTGGTCACGAACGCGCCGTCACGCGCGTTGCCGACGCTACGCTTCGGCCCATGCATCGGACGCGCCGCAGCATTGCGCCTCGCCTCCTCCTCGCCGTCTTTGCCGGGAGCGGGATTTTCATCGCGACGACGACTGCAAGCGCGCAGCAAGCCACGCTTCCAGCCATCGCCGATAGTCCGACGGCGCAGACGCTCTTCGATGATGCCGTCGCGCAGTCGAAGGAAAATCCTGCGGAATCGGCGCGACTCTGCCGCCGACTGCTCGATGAGTACGGCGACCGTCTGCTCAAAGTGGCGGGCGAACAGGATTCGCTGTTTCGTTCCGTCGCGGACGAAACAGAGCGATTGCTCCTCGCGACGCCAACCGTGTTGGAGCGCTTCCGCGCGAGTGAGTCGCGCGCTGCAGAGATCATGCTGGCCGAAGATGGCCCATTCTCGACGGCCTCGCGTCGTCGTCTGACACGGGCAGGCCTCATCGCGACGTTGCGCGTCGCGCAGTCGCTGCTGCTCGCGGATCGCGCCGATGAAGCGCTCGTGACGGTACGCCGCGTCAGCGCACATCCTGATTTGCGCAGCGCTGCATCGAAGCGAGAAGCGGTGGGGCAAGCGTGGATCACCGCCGTGGCTGCGGCGCGCACGGGCCTGATCGCCGAGCGCGACGCAGCGCTTGCGCAGCTCGAATCATTGGCCGCCAACGAAGATGCTGCGAACGACTTTGGTGCTGCCGCGGCGTTGGCGTCGGCGAAGGCGACGCCGACGGGTTCGGCGTCGAACCCCGCGCTTCATCCCGCGGCGAATCTCACGCCGACGCTTGCAACAAGCCTCGTCCGTAGTCCGCTCGAACAAGGTGCGTCTGGCGAGTTGCCCGGCGCGGATTGGCAGCAAGTTTGGTCGGTTGAGCTCGACCGCACGCTCTTCCGCCGCCTTTTCGATCCGTCGATGATGCGGACAAGCCCGCGACTCCTCGACGATGCGCGTGCCAACGCGACGTACATGACGGCCGTACCCTACGTGCTTGGCAATGTCGCGTATATCAACGAGGGCTCCTACGTCCGCGCGATCGACATCGACTCGCGCGATGAGATCTGGAGTCGAACGCTCGGCTTCGGCGGCGTGGAACGCGACGCGACGAACATCAGCGACTTCTCTGCGATCGCTGTCGATCGTGGTGCGCTTGTCACATTCGAAGGACATGCGGCGTCGAACCGCCGCGCGGCGAGTTCGCGCGTGTGGTGCCTCGATCCTGCCAACGGCTCGGTTCGATGGAACGTCGATCTCGATCAAATCGCAGACCGCGAAGATCTCGCGGGGCTCTTCCCAGTCGGCACGCCGCTCTTGATCGCGGACACCGTGGTCGTGGCAGCGCGCAAGCCAACCCAGCGACTCGAACAAGTCGATTGGATGATTGGACTTTCGCGCGATGACGGCAGCCTGCGTTGGGCGACCACCATCGCCGGTGCGCCGGGTGGCCGTGGCATCTACGGGCGAAAGCAAGCGGGAATTCGTGCGGATGGCGATGCTGTCGCGGTTTCAACGCCGCTCGGTGCGATCGCGCGCGTGCGAGCCTCGGATGGCGCGATCCTGTGGTTGCGTCGTTCGCTCGTGCCGTTTGCCGAATCACGCGCGGCGAACACGCCGTGGGAGTATGCCGGTCCAATCGCCGCTGGCGACCGCATCATCGCCATCGCGCCAGACGATGCGTCGGTCGTTGCGCTCGATCGCATGACAGGGCAGTTGCGAGAGGAACGCCCGATCGGTCCGGGGACGACGTGGACGACGCCGCGGTATCTCGTCTCCGCGACGCTCGCTGATGGCACACCGCTTGTCCTCGCCGTCGGTGGCGATGTTGCGGCGTTCGACGCGCGCGACCTTTCAAAGCGACTTTGGACGCTTTCAGAATCGCTTGCGTCCGCGGCGAAGGTCGAAGGCGAAGCACCACGTGCCGGCGCAGGGAATCGACAGGGAATTCGAGGTCGCGTCTCAGTCGCGGGGAATCGTGTTCTCGTGCCTGGGCTTGAAGAGTTTCTCGTCCTTGATGCGCGCGAAGGCCGCGTCCTTTCGCGGATTGGTCAGCAAACGCCAGGGAACGCCGTCATGCTCGGTGACCGCATCGTGGTCGCCGGTGACGAGTCCTTCCGCGTGCTCATGCCGCCAAACCGTGCAGAGGACATCTTGCGCGCGCGTCTTGCTGCGAGCCCCGACGATCCCGCCGCCGCGGTTGCGCTCCTTGAACTGGCGAAGCGCACCGAGCGATGGGCTGTTGCGCTCGAGGCTGCGCGCGCCGCGCAATCGGCAATCGCGCGGGGGAAAGGTGCGCCCGCCCTTCGTGCAGAGCTGATCGGGCACCTCATCGAACTCGCGCAGCGGCAGACCGACATGGGCGACTCGGCCTTCGACATCGCGTTGGCCATCGCCGACTCGGTCGACCTGCGGGTGCGCGTTGAGCTCGCGCGCGGCGAGTACTTGCGCACATCCGGTCGGACAGCCGAAGCGGCGGACGTCTGGCGTCGCCTTGCGTCCGCGGCCGATGCGCAAACCACGCTCGTCGAACAGGAGGGCGCGCTTCGTTCCGTGCGCATCGACGCACTTCGGCGGCTTGCCTCGATCGCCTCGCGTGACACCGAACTCTCGGCCGACCTCGAGCGTCGCGCCGCTGAAGCGCTCGCTGTCGTGCGCACCGCTGATATCACGACAGAGTCGCTCATTGCGATGTCGATCGCGCATCCGCGCACCCAAGCGGCCTTGGAAGCCGCGTCCGAGGCAGCCGCGGCCGTCGCCGACCGCCGTGCGGCGACCATCTTGGCTGCTGTCCTCGACGATTGCTTGATTCCACCCGCGCGGTCTGACCTCGCGGAGAAACTCGTGCAGACGTTCCGCGAACGTCTCCAAGCGACGCCGCTCGCCACCGAGGCTGTCCTGCTCGAGCGTCGGGTGGCTGAACTGCTCGTCGCGAGTGGCGGTGGTGGCCCGTCCGGTGAAAAGCCAGGCGTCGTGCTTCCACAACTCGGCGCGCAGCGTGGGTCGGGCGTCGAATTGCGCGGCCGAGTCGCCGCCTACGACGGCGCGGCATTCGAAGGGCGCGATCCCTCGCTCATCCTCGCGCACGTGGATGGTGCCCTCGCGCGCCTCGGAAGCGAGAATCTCGAACCCGCTTGGCGGCTTCGCCTCGATGACCGCGATCCGCGCGTCCTCTGGGCCGCAAATCGTGTGGCGGTCTACCAACGCATCCCGGGCGGTGGGGAGAACGTCACCGTCATCGACCCAAACGACGGCACAGTGCTCTGGTCAACGCCCAAAGCTGCGGCGCTTTGGATGGATGACCCCAACATGGTGAAGACGCCGGAGCGAGCGCCGAATGGTCTTCCATTTGTCCTCAGCGAAGTGCTTCCCGCCTGCGACGGCGAGAACATCGTGCTCGCCCGACGCGACGGCCGCCTCGCCCGCTTTGGACTTCGCGACGAACGGCCCGACCCTGTACTCGCGACCGCGCCGCTGCCACGCATTTTCAGCACATCGCTCTTTCAGCACCGCCTCGTTCTGGGCGGCCAACGGCAGAAAAGCCAATCCGCCGAGCCTTCCGTCGCCGTGATGGACCCGCGGTCGCTCGAGGTGCTTGCAGAGGTGCAACCAACGTCGGGCATGCCCGTTCGTTGGGCGTTCGCAACGGTACTCGGTGAGATTTTCATCGGGACTGACGAAGGCATCGAGCGTTGGACGATCGATGCCATGGGCACACCGCGACCTGCGCTTGTGACAACCAACGCGTTTGTCGGCGCATCGAGTGGCCCCATTCTCCTCGGCGCGAACGTGCTCTTCCGGAGCGCGAACGACATTCCGACCGTCCTGCCTCTCTTTGAAGGCGATGCGCGGCCGCTCGAAGTTGCCATGAATGGCTCGGGAAATCGGGTCATTCGCGGGATGTTCCCGGTGGCCGAGGGAGCGGTTGTCCACATGACCGATCGGCTGCTCCTCGTAGGCCCAACTGGGGAAGTTCGCGGCGTTGACTCATCCGCGCGAGGCGGAACGTACAACTTCGCCTTCCCAACGAAGAGTTCTGTCGCGCTGATCGAGCAGGCTCCGCTGGAGCCAGAACGCGAAGGGCTCGACATGCGCGGCTCGGGCGATGCGTGCATCGTCCAGCAACTCTCCCCAAAGCATGGTCTGCGCATCGAAGGCGAGCCGTTTGCGTTCCGTATGCCCGGCGAGACGGTGGAACGAGCATTGGTTGCCGATGGTTGGCTTCTCTTCTCATCCAAGATTGCGTTGATCGCGATCCCGCTCCCAGCCCCGATCCCCGTCCGCGCAGAGCCTGTGCCCGCGGTCGAACCTGCGGCGGGCAAGGTCGAACCTGCGGCGGGCAAGGTCGAACCTGCGGCGGGCAAGGTCGAACCTGCGGCGGGCACGGACGGGACGAATCCTCCTGCGAACGCGACGGGAGATGCTGACACAAAGAGGGGTTGACAGGAACCTTTGAACGCGCGACAACTCCCCCCCCGATTCGACCGAAGGTGGTCGAGTGGGTTTGGGAAACGTCCATTCCCAAAGTCTTCGTTCTTTAGGACTTTTCCGCTCTCATCTTTCAGATGTTCAGAGGTATCCGTCCGATACCCGCCCGGGCGAGGCGCTCAGTTTCGAGCGTCCGCACCGCTGGTCGGTGAAGACCGATGGGCTGAACGTCTGAAGGACTGATTGAAGGGACGTATCTGAACCGGATCAGGAACGTGCACACCATGCTTGACAACGATCGCATCGATCCCGAACTCTTTCCCGCACCGTGGCAGTCTGCCTTCGGCGGCGCTGCTCCAGCCGTGCTCGACCGAGATGAGGACGAGGACGAGGACTTCGAACTCGACGACGACGACGATGACTTCGGCGACGAAGACGACTTCGGCGATGAAGACGCCGAGGACGATGATGACGAGGAAGAAGACGAAGACGAGGATGAAGACGAGGATGAGGACGAAGAAGAAGAGGAAGAAGAAGATGAGGAAGAAGACCTCGACGAGGAAGAAGACGAGGACGAAGATGAAGATGAGGACGAAGAAGAAGATGAGGAAGACGACTTCGGCGACGAAGACGACGACTTCCTCGACGACGATGATGACGCCGACGACGATGACGACGAGTGATTGGTCTCTCGGTCGCGTCGTGTACCGACTGGCGAGTTGATTTCCGTCGGTGTGTTCAGACAGCCGTCAGGGCACGTTTGGAACTTCCTCGGCCACTCAAACGCCTCGTCAAGTGCATTGCTCACGTGAACTCCGCGCCCTGTCCAAACGACAGGGCGCGATTTCTTTTCCGCGCTCGCTCATGCTCATGCTCGCGCTTGCGCTCGCGAGTCAAACGCGCACAGATTCGTGTCGCCTTCGCGCCTTCGCGCCTTCGCGCACTTCGGGCGGTGAGGCACCTGCGAGTCGACCACCGTCAGCGTTCAGCCAAGCATCAGAGAGTCGTTACGCGGGCAGGCGCGCAATGAGGAGGCGCACACCGTTTCGATCGGGTGCGACGAGAAGAAGCGCCGGAGCGCCCTCGATCGGCGCGATCGCACGCGGCACCGCGATCGAATCGAAGAGCACGGTGCCAAGACCAGGCTCAGCAACTCCGCTGTCCATGCGCATGCGGCCCTCGGCCTCGCCAGAAGGATCATCAAGCGATCGAATGCGCACACGATTTCCGACGAGAAACGCTGTGCGTCGTGCATCGATCCGGCCGGCGGCAATCGGGCTCCCGGCGAAGGCACGCACGCCGTCGACCGCGTTCCATCGCACGAGTGAGCCGAGCATCGGATGGAAGACGATCCAGTCGGGGCCATCCGCGCCGTCGCGCGTTCCTTGCGGCGTCGTCATCTGCATCGCGGTGGAATCGTCCGCGCGTTCGCTGATCAGTGCACGCGTCGCAGATTGGCGCAGCGATTCATCACTCGCGGGATCGGCCTCGAGTAACTCGAGAATGCCATCGCGGAGCGAGATCGCGTGGATCTTCAGTCCGTCGGCTGTGAAGCAGGGGAAGACATAACTGCGCGTTCCTTCCGAGTAGAGCCGTGCGGTTCGACCATCGCGACGAACGACGAGATCGAACGTGCGATCGGATTTCTCACGCGACGCGTACGCGAGTTCACCGTTTGGCCCGAGCGTCGCGAACGCGTTCACGCGGCCATCCTGCACCAACCACTCCGGCTCGTCGCTTCCCCACGCGATGCGTCCGATCCAACGTGCACCGTCGGGGCGCGGGCTCTCGACGAGGAATCCGCGCGCGTCGGCCGCGCGGCCAAGAACGAGCCCGGGCGCAGTCTCACCAAGCCGAACAAGTCCGCGTGGATCGACGCGATACACAGCGATGCGCGAGGCCTGTGGCACCGATTGACCCGGACGCGCGAGGAGCGTCGCAAGATCAGGCACAGTGCCCGTTTGGACGGCGAGAACACGTCCATCGGGTGACAAGAGCGGCAGCGTGTATCCGTCGGTCTGCACGTTTCCGAGTGGCCGCAAATCAACGGCAACCGCGCTTCCAACGATGCGGCCGGGGACCGACGTCATGCTTCCAGGTGCGGGTTTCGCAGGCGTGGCTGCGCCAACACCCGTAGCCTTCTTCGCCGTCGATTGCACGGGCGCAAGCGGCGGCGACTTCGTTTGAGTGACACACGCGGAAAGCAAACCTGACACAACACACGCAAGAAGAACCGCACCCGCCACGCGGATGCGCGACGGGTGCGAGTTGGTTCGTACGCAGTGGGGTGCCATCCGTACGCGAATCACGGAGTTCCCTTCTGCTCCTTGTCGGTTCCGATCGTCTCGTTGATTGGTTCGAGCGCAGGCTCGACCGGCGGAGGCGACTTGAGATCCTCGAAGAACTTGCTCTCCTTGAGGAGGTCATTGGCGCTCTTCTCAAGCGGCTCGGAAAGGATGCGCAGGCGCGTGCGCTCGTCGGCATTGAAGTTCGAGTCGTTTGCGTCGGGGTTCTCGACGACCGTCGGCACGAGGAAGACGACGAGTTCGACGACTTCCTTCTGACGCTGCGTCGAAGTGAACGCCGCGCCAAGGACGGGGATATCGCCGAGGAACGGGATCTTGTTGTCGATCTGCGTTTCTTGTTCGCGACGGATACCC